>JARLHB010000203.1 GCA_031292465.1 Ignavibacteriaceae bacterium | reverse complement strand
CCTGCACAACATTATATGACCTATACATTCCACCTGAAGATGTGCAGGCTCCCATAGCAATCACCCATTTGGGATCAGGCATCTGGTCATATATTTTTTTTACAACGTGCGCCATTTTATAGGTGACTGTACCCGCAACAATCATTAAATCGCATTGGCGGGGTGTAAAGCGCATTACTTCGGAACCGAAGCGGGCAATATCATATTTAGGATCGCTCGCCCCAATCATTTCTATTGCACAGCAGGATATTCCCATCGGCATGGGCCATACTGAATTTTTTCTTGACCATTCTACAACTGCGTCTATTGTACTGGTAATAATTCCATCGTGAGTCAATCTGGCTTCTAATCCCATTTGAAACCGCCTTTCTTATATACATATAGGTATCCAAGTTCCAGCACAACTAAAAATATCATCATGGAAACAAATACAGGCATTCCTATTTCACTAAATAATTTCCTGAAAAGAACGGCCCACGGGTAAACAAAAATGACCTCAAGGTCAAAAATTATAAAGAGCATCGCTACAAGGTAATATTTTATTGAAACCCTCTCATGGGTTGTCCCTATCGGCTTCATACCGCTTTCATAGGTGGAAAGTTTTTCTTTTGTTGGCCGCTGGGGGCCGAAAATTTCCGAAGAAAACACCGTTACTGCGCCGAAAACAACTGCAATTGCAATTACTATAAATAACGGAATATATTGAATAATCATTGGTTAATTCGCTTTTATGACAGCCAAACATATTACAAAAATGATATATTGTCAATTTAGAGAATGAACGGTGTTTTGCAGATCAACAATTGAATTTTGGGGTTGCAAAAGTATTGTTTGTTTCAATGAACTGTATTACTGGCTTTGTACCTGACTTGAAATTTTTTCTTACGCTAAGAAAAGTTATTTAATCAATTTCAGGAAACTTTTGGGATGTATGAAGAATGGTTAATACTGTTATACTATTTTCCAGTCTGTTTATAAGATAAACTATGCGGTGGCTTTTATAAATAAGTTCACGTATATTTTCATTTTCTGAACTGTAAATTTTTCTGCCTTTATCCGGAAATATTGCAAGGCCTTCTACGCGCATAAATACTTCATCTACAAATTTTGAAGATTTATCCGGACTAAATAAGACCATTTTTTTTGTAATACTATTGAATCTGTTAATAGCATTACTTGTCCAGATTACCTTCATTTAAGATTCTTCTTAATCATGTTTTTTGCTTCTTCATTTGATATTACTTTCTTTTCCTTTATATCCTTAAGGCCTATAGCAATATCGGCAAGAAGTTCCAATTCTTCATAATTGGCAACGTCTACTAAAACAGCTGTTCCCTTTCCGTTCTGTGTTATTAAAATGGGGCGTTTAGTCCGTTTTGTTTTTTCAATAAGCTCCGCAATTTTATGTCTGAAATCGCTAATCGGGTGAATGTCATCATTTTGCAGGATCATAATTATACTCCAACTTTAGTACATAAAATAGTACTTTATCCGGTACAATACAAACATAATATTCCTGAATTGATTAACAAAACATAGACTTACTGAATAGAATCTAAAATAAAAGTTGAGAGATTCTATATTTAGTAGCAAATTATCTACAGGAATTATAAAGGCAAATCAAAAGAAACGCATAAAATCAAAGGTAAATTGCATAAAAATAATGCAGGGATTTGATTTGTATGCCAACAGGCACTTTTATCTAATCCCTACATATTCCAGACTTATATTTATGTCGCTATTTTAGCAGGATCATTTTCTTTGTAGCAATAAAATTACCCGATTTCATAGAATAACCGGAAGCCTGAAGCCTGTATAAATATATTCCGCTTGATAGCTGCCTGCCGCCTTTTAACTGTTGAGTATTAAATATTATTGAATGAACTCCGGCATTCTGATATTCGTTTACCAGAGAAGCTATCTCTTTCCCAAGTATATCATAAAGCCTTAATGTTACAAAACTGCCTGTAGGCAGCTGCCAGCTTATTGTAGTTGAGGGATTGAACGGATTAGGGTAATTCTGTTCAAGCGAAAATGATTTTGGAATTATGCTGCTGCCGTTATTATCGTTTACATCTGTTGTAATTAGTTTGCCGTAAACCTGAAATTCATTTAAGCGGCAGCCTAAACTGGAATAATTATCACTCAAAATAAGCATCCGTACATACCTGCCCTTTACGTTAAATCCGCCAAAATCATCTGTACCGCCTTTACCGTTATTATTGGTTAAAAGCATTGTTGTGTCTTTGGATTCATCTATTGCCTGTAATTGATAAACAGTGCCATACAAAGCTCCCCAATTAAGCACTACCCTGTTTATGTTCATTGTCTTACCAAGGTCAACTGTAATCCATTGAGCGCTGTTTGGCTGGCTTTGCCAGTATGAACTTGTATTACCGTCTACAGCAAGCTTGGGAGAATTTCCATCTACTGATAATGAAGAGAACATCTTCTGGTTTAACGCCCTGTTAACTTTATCAGTTGTAAGTGCCTGCACTGTAATAACACTTGTATCCGTTGTAAGGCCTTTAGCAACAAGAATATATTGCGTCGTAGTTTGCGGTAAAATTTTTTCTGTCCCTACAGCCGGTACGGAAACGCCATTCAAAGTCACTTTAGACCCGCCGGAAGCAGACCAGTTAATAAAGCTGGAATCACTTACACCTAATTCGACTATAGCATTGTCCACAGAAAATGTTTTTATCTTTCCCGGCGGAACAAATTGTACTGTAATTTTTTTTGATTCAGAGACTACTCCTTTAGTAGTTAATGTATATGAAGTTGTACTGTCGGCATTTATGTTTACCTGGTTGACACCATTGATATTTTGGCCGTTAAGTTCAACATCGGAACCATCTGAAACAAAAATAGATAAAATATTCTGCTGCCCTACTTCCTCAGTATTGGAAGCTGCGTCAAAAAATCTTATCAGGCCTGATGGATTATAATTATAATCATAAATTGTTTTAGCATTTTTAGCTTCGGTTAACAATGTAGTATCATCCGGCGCAAACATCATGCATGCATAATACGGGACAGTTTGTTTTGGGGAAAGGTTGAATGGGCCGGAAGCTAAAATCCATAAAAGATTTGCATCCACTGTAGGATTTACAAAAACACCGGGTTGAATCTGAGCCCATACTTGTTCTTCGTTTTTTGCCCACACAGAACCGTAAGTCGG
>JARLHB010000202.1 GCA_031292465.1 Ignavibacteriaceae bacterium | reverse complement strand
CGCCTGTAAACAGGCCGTATCCGTATGCAATTTGAAGAGTGTCGCTTTTACCGCCGCCTGCGCCTGTAAGAGCGCGCGCTACTACTTCTGACCATGTCTCCAGGTCTTTGCGTGTATAACCTACAACAGTGGGCCTGCCGGTGGTTCCGCTGGAAGCATGAAGGCGCACTACCTCGGATTTGGGCACTGCAAATAAACCAAAAGGGTAATTGTCGCGCAGGTCCTGTTTAATTGTAAACGGAAGATTCTTTAACTGATCAATGCTTTTAATATCGCCCGGTTCAATTCCGTTTTCCTGAAATTTACTCCGGTAGAACGGTACATTGTAATATAAGCGCTCAACCATTGCGTGAAGCCTGTCGCTTTGCAGCCTGTTCAGCCTTTCACGGTCCATGCACTCAATAAATTCATTCCAAATCATAACCCTGTTACCCTTTTGCTAATACTGAAGAAATTGTACAGCGAAACGCCGTTTCGCTTTTTTTTGCCAGAAATAGTTTTATAGAAAAACTTTGCAAAAAGTACGAAATAATTTAGAGAAGTAAAAAGAGAAAAGTACAAAGTGAAACGTAAATGAATGTTTATTTGAACATAGTGAATTATTATACTGAATTAGTAACGGAAACAGGAGGCCGGAGACGGGAGACGGGAGACTGGAAAGCATTATTATTTTACTTTAGAAGTTGAGCCTGATAATTTGTGAACTTGAAAACCTGAAGAGTTCTAATCTTAATAACTTGGGAATAAAAATTTATATTTTTATCAAAAGTAAAATTGTATTAATATTGTACTATAAGGGATATGACAAATGGGCGAATGTAAAGTCAAAATTAAAAAAAATATTATATGAAAAAGAAAATATTGATAATTCTTTCTATTGTTTGGATTGTAATAATGTCTTTTCTGGGATATTCTTTATTTGATGCCAGCGTAAAACAGTATACAAAGAATCAGGTATTTAAAGAAAAAAGACTGAAGCCTTCTGTTAACTTTATAAATAATTATCTGAATACACATAACAGACTTCCAAGTATAAAAGAATTTAACCAATGGCAAACAGATATATGCAATCTAAAAAAAGAAAATCATATCAATAAGAAGATAGATTCATTAATTGCATCCAATCCCCAGTGGGCATATGAAGTTAACTGTTTTATTGATTCCAGATCATTTCCGCAAGAAGTAATAGAAAATTATGACAAAAACTATAAAAATAATTCTTACGTGCTTGAAACATGGAGAGGCGAGTGGAACGAGTACTATATTTCATGGATTAATCTTTATTCAACAGATTATTCTTATTCTGAATGGCACAGGGATGGAATAATTGTAATGGTAATTTGCATTGTTATTGGTTTATTGCCCATTACAATACTTCTAATACAAAAGAAGACGAATTCCTAAAACACAATTATTAGTTTAAGCTTACGGACTTTCAGTTCTGTTGTCTATTGTTCGGGGAATATGCATTGTAAACTCAATTTGAACTAATTCTTCTTTATCTTCGAAGTATGATAATGTATTATCTTTAGTGAATCCGATTGAAAAGTTATCCGTAATACTTGTAAGGGCAATATTTGATGAATTTTTATTTATTGAAACATTACAATCTTTACCGCTAACTATTCTTCCTTTCAAATGGAACCAACCGCAAACCAGTCTATCTTGATTTTCATCGATTGTATATATCTCAACTTCTTTTCTGTAATTAATTCCCAGCTCGCTTAATAATTGTTTTATCTCGTACGGAAAAATATTTCACCGATACTCTGTATAATTATGGCAATCAATACAAGAGCAGGTATCTGCTCCACTTTTCAAGACCCTTTCGTAGGTCAGTTCTGTCAACTCTTTGTCAACCTCAAAAACCCAGTCTCTATATACCAAAGTTAGTAACGCCATCGTATTCTAATAATATTCTTTTATTGTCTTAATTAATTGTGAATTAAATATACTATCAGGGAAAATAACAGTCTCATCAAGAGGCATATTATTTCCGTAGCGTTTTTTCGTAATTGTTTTTACCATATTATTTGATAAATCAAAATCACGTAATTTTTTAAAGCTTCTCGATTTCAAATCCAAGCGTTCTTTTATAAACCTTCCATATTAATTCAGAACAGTAGATGTTTTTATCCGACCTTTCAAAATATATATCGTAATCTTTACCCTTGAAGGATTCACCGGCTTTCAACATCTTTTTTACGTTATCCGGTGTTAAAATTGAATCGGCATTATTTAATCTTTTAATTACAAAATGATTATCGTCGCCTCTGGCTATCCATTTGGCAAGCGGCGTATACCTTATAGGCTGGACGGCCTCAAATACCATATAATCATCGTTAATCTTATAAATTATACCGCAATGGCTGTATTTTGAATACGTAACAAGCTGAATTGCTTTACTTTGCCGGGAAAGAGATGTTTGAAAAATGATGTCGCCGTCTTTTAGCTGGTTATTATCGATTAGTAATTTTACCTGCTTTTTAGAATCCTTCAACCGTACCCACGGATTATAATATCTTTTCTTAAGATATGTGCCTAAAAATAACAATAAAATTAAAACAACAATTGAAATTATCAATAATATTTTCTTCATAGATAAGTTGGACCAAAGTATAAAAATAATTCAATTAAAATTTACAACGATTTAATATTAAAAATATTACATAAATAATTTATAATAGTAAAACAGGAT
>JARLHB010000201.1 GCA_031292465.1 Ignavibacteriaceae bacterium | reverse complement strand
TTCGCCGCAAGCGGCGGGGAATTTACCCTAAGAGATTAATTTTCATACGCTGCTATATATGCTTTTTTTAATTTTGGTTCTTCATACTTCCACTGCAAAACATTCTCAACTCTATTTTTCCCAAATTCGCCCATCTCTTTACGTAAATCAGCATTATCAAACAATTCAATTATTTTACGGGCAAAATCATCCCTATCATTCGGTTTAGCATACAGAGAGGCTGACTGGGCTGAAAATCTGCCTTCCTTAAGATCGTATTGAACTATAGGTTTTGCCAGTGCCATATATTCCATTATCTTATTCATAGTGGATTTATCATTCATTTCATTCCATACATCGGGATTCACGCAGATATCGGCTGTATTTAATATTTCGAATAATTCATTATCCAGTATTCTACCGGTAAACCGTACATATTCCTGAAGATTTAATTTGACTGAATATTCTTTGAGAAATTCCAAATAAGTTCCGCCGCCGCATATAATACAATAGAAATTATTTATTTTATACTTATTAACTAAAATCGATATTGCTTCAAGCAAATGATCGATTCCTTCCTGCTGGCCGATAACCCCTACATAAGCAATTAAAAATTCTTTGCCTTTTTTCAACTCATTTTTGGGTGGTAAATATTGTATCCTTTCAAGTTTGGGTCCGCTTCTTACCACATGTACTTTCTCTCTTTTCATCCCGCCCCTTTTAATTGCAATTTCCTTATATGATTCATTCGTTGCAATTGAAATATCGGCAACTTTAAAAGTTATTTTTTCAAGCAGGCACAATAATCTGTAAAATAAATCTTTCTTATTAAATTTTGCCAGGTACAGTTCCGGGTTAATATCGTGATGGTCAAATATAAATTTCTTACCTATAAGCTTAAACGGAAGCACCGAGATAAAAATTAAATCAGGGGGATTGCAGGCCTGGATTATATCGACACCATGCTTAATATATATTTTGAATGAATATATTAATTGCCAAAATATAGAAGCGCTATATTCAATTAAATAACCAACAGCTCCGTTCCCTTCGGATGGAAGAGGATGTCTGTATATATGAATGCCATCTATTACTTCGTATGGCTTTTCATACTGTTTGTTTTTGGGACAAACAATTATTATTTGTGCGCCAAAACTTTTTAATGTGTTCGCTTCCTGCCATACCCGCCGGTCAAAAGGTACTGGAAGGTTTTCCACAATAATTAATATTTTCTTACCAGTTAATTCCAAAATAATTACTCTTATTTAATAATGAATCATCTAATCTAACCAGGTCCACTAAATGCTTTTCTTCAACATATTTTAATTTTTCAATAAATATTTTTTCTTTAGTCGTTATAACTATAATATCCGATCCTTCTATTACTGATTCAAGATCATCTGTAAGATAATTAGCAAGATGGGGAATTCTTTCATCAATAAATTGCTTATTAGTACCTGTCAACTGAGCTAAACGCACGTTTTTATCGTATATACAAATACTAAATCCCTTCCCAAGCAATGTTTCAATTACAGTAAGTGCAGGACTGTTCCTTAAATCATCAGTGCCCTCCTTAAAGCTGATGCCTAAAAATCCTATCCTTTTCTTACCCAGCGACACTAAATAATCTATAGTCCTTTTTATCTGTATCTCATTCGATTTCTCTATGTTCTGAATGACAGGAGTTTCTAAATATAAATCATGTGCCAGTGAGCCTAATCCTTTTAAGTCCTTGGGCAGGCAGGAACCGCCGAAAGCAAAACCCGGCTTAAAGTAGTATGGCGAAATGTTTAGCTTTTTATCTTTACAAAAGATGTCCACAACTTTATGAGAATCTATACTTAGCGATTTACATATATTCCCGATTTCATTACCAAAACTTACTTTTAGGGCATGGTATGTGTTGTTTACATATTTCATTATTTCGGCAACTTTTAAATCTGTTATGATTATTTCAGCAGGAAGCTCAGCATACAATGAGGCAAGTTTTTGAGCAGCCTCATTATTATCGGTTCCAATTAAAGTAATAGGAGGATCGTAATAATCAATAACGGCAGTCCCTTCTCTTAAAAATTCCGGGTTTGAAAGTACGGAGAAATGTTCATTCCGTTTTTTGCCTGATTGTTCTTCAATGATATCAGCAATTTTATCCGCTGTACCGGGCATAACGGTGGAACGGACTGCCAATATGTGGAATTCATCTTTACCTTTTAAACTCTCACCTATCTGAGAAGCGACATGCATTATATAGTTCAGGTTCAGATGGCCGTTTCCGGAAGATGGAGTGCCGACACATATAATAGAAATCTCGCTATTTTGAATTGCATCGTTAAAATCCATTGTCGCACGGATTCTCCCGGTTAAATGCTGCTCACCAATTATTCTATCTATGTCCTTTTCAATAATAGTTGCTTTTCCGGAATTTATTTGTTCTACTTTTATCGGGTTTGTATCCACGCCAATAACATTATGGCCGTTTTGGGCTAAACAACCCAAACTAACGCATCCAACGTAACCCAATCCAAAAACACTTATATTCATTTTACTCCAGGATTTGTATTTCACTTCTGATTGTAATTGTCTTATCTGTTTCGATTTTTGAATAAACGACTGATGTTTGTTCTTTATTATAAAATGACGGCGAGTACCATCCTAAAATCGGATCAGTTTGGCCACGGATAACCTGCGGACTTAACTGATCATCAAGATGAAGTTTAATCTTAGCGGTATCATTGCAAAGCAGATAGATATTTTTATCTATTAATTCAGTTTTAATTTCCGGGTGCAGATGGAATGGTATTTCAACGATATGGCTTTTAGCATCATTTATTTTAATATTGTCTTCTATAATAAATCTGCCATCACTTTTATAATATTCTATGCTTCGTGAGTGCTCAACACCAATTTTATTATAACCGTTATGTGTGCCTGCGGCTAACTCCCTCTGCCCGTTCTGCTCTGTCTTTATTACTTTAGATTTGTAATGATTAAGCCACATAGTCGGGCCGCCGATAACTGCCTGATCTTTTCCATCAATCCTTATAGTATTATGCGCAAGCGTACCAATAAAATATTTTCTCCACTCAGGTTCAGAATGGTATGTATATGTACCGGGATCAACAATAAACGGCTTGCCGTCAATGTTAAGCATGAATGAAAGAGAGTCTGCATGGCCGTGTGCTGCAATGGAAAGGTAGCCTAATGAAGCTGCGTCAAAATGAAGATATACTTCTTTGTCTTTAAATATATTCTTAAATATAAAATGTCCTTCTTCATTGTAGAATTTGGATTTAACTCCGCTCTTACCTGATTCTAAATTATTATACTTTTCTTTGCCCTCATGCCCGAATAGGAAATAATTTTTCAAATCATAATTATCATCTTCTGATTTTAAACTGCAATCATTAAATATAATTGCCCCCGAAGTACATAATGATTTAAAGTTATTAAAGTGATTATCGGATGACCAGCTTACTACTTTTCCGTCATCTTCATCGCCATATTTTGGGAAATTACTTTTTACATCTAAAAATTCGTTTATATATGTAAATATTTTTTTGAAAACATTTTTATAATTTTCAGAAAAATGATTATTCGTCTTTTCACCGACAACGAAAGCATATAAAAAGAAATCCGTAATAAACTGGATATATTCTGCGGCTTCCTCTTTGTTAATGCCATTCTTTGAATGCTGCTTAACTATCTCTCTTTCAAGTATTTGTTTTGAATAACCATTCCATTTACCGGACTCTTCAAACTTCCAATAAGAAGATGCAATAAATAATCCGGCAGCTTCTGCTACAAGATGATTATTTGCCGAGGAATATTTTGAAGGATTGTCATACGAATATCTGCAATGCAGGTAAATAATTGGCAGCCATATATTTTCAACAAACAAATGGAATTTAGAATTATTTTTTACCAGTTCATTAACATTTAATACTTCCCAGCAAAAGAACCATACTATTAATCTTATGCTGATTTCAATATTACTGTACCAATTTATCCCGACTAAAAATGGATTAGAAACTTTCCAGTCGGTCAGTATTTCCATGAATAAATTCAGGTGCTGTAAATCCTTTGTCTTTTGATAATTTAAAGAAATGTATAAAAGAAACTGAAGACGGTTAACTTCCCAAACAACCTTAGCTATGCCGTATTTTTCAGACCTGATTTGAATGTCTTTGGAAAATATTTCCGGAAACCTTTTATTGGATCTTATATCAAGATGCCAGTCTGTATTTTTTGTATAATTATAATTGATGCCGAAAATGTTAATTATGTCATCAAAACTATTGTACTTAATATCATCAACAAATAATATTTTATCAGGATAGCTATCTAAATGATATTTATCAGGTTTTATATCATTACTGCTGACGCTCTCTATCTTTTTTTGCAGAAACTGTTTGCCCCGGTATATTATTTCCGGCGCTGACATTGTAATAAGCCTGTTTAAAAACCACTCTAATCTATCCGGATACATTTTCATTATAATATTATCATCTTTTTAGAATAATTAACGGCTGAGGTTAACAAAATTTAACAGGCACACTAATGAAGGTTATTCTTTTAATCAATTACGGCAAAGTTACATTCCTCTTTGTTTCCGACAGGTTAATCATTCCATTAAACCTGTTAAATATTTACAGCAGTACCTTTTTCAACGGAATCCAGAATGCGAAGGGTAGTTAAAGTGGTATAATACAATGAATCGAAATCTATTAAATTATTATTTGCATTTTTAAGATTATTTAAAAACCCTGTAACTTCTTCTTCGTGCCCCTTCTTGCCATTAAATGACAATTCCTTCTTCTTAGAATCAAATAGTTTAACTTTGGTAAAGTTATCCATAACAGCGGTCATGCCATTGGATGATACTTCACAATATTCTTTTGGTATTTTGGAACTGCCGTTTGCCAGGTATAAAAGATTTCCTATTGATCCGTCGCTAAAATTTATAGTTACGCAGATAGAGTCATAATTTCTTATACTTTTATTATTACTATTTATTGTCTGGGCAAAAACCTTTACAGGTTTAGAGCCTGTAATAAATTGCATAACGTCAATAAAATGGCATCCTTCACTTACAATCCTGTATCCCTGATCGGGATCCTGGTACCAATTATCAGGTGGGAAATAACCTGCATTAACCCTGTAATTAATTACAAAGGGTTCGGTAACTGCGCCAAAAAATTCCTTAATTGCTATAAATGACGGTGAAAATCTTCGGTTAAATCCTACTGTTAGTTTTGTATTTCCATCTTTCTCTTTATACAGGGCTGCAATAGTTTTTAAATCAGCTTCATTTAAAGCAAGGGGCTTTTCCACAAAAACATTCTTATTCTTTTTTAAAGCTTCAATTACATACTTTGCATGAGAGTTATGCCTGGTTGCAATAAAAACAGTATTTATTTCTTCGGAATCAAGAATATCGCCGGGGTTGGTGGTAAAATTTTGGAAATTAAACTTTTGAGATACTGATTTTGCATTTAACGGATTAGTCGTACATACAGTTTTTAATTCCGCCTCTTTTATATACGGCAGTAAATTTGATTGAGCAAAGTTACCGGCACCAATAAATCCAATTTTCGTTGCCGTATCCTGAATCTTTTTATGGTTCTTGTTTAAATAAATATGCCGGCCTGAACCATGTATATTTTCTTCCGGGTATTTTATTAACATACCAAGAAATTTTTCTTTTACCTTACCTGTTAATATATCGTATGCGTGCAGGCCATTTTCAACCGGGATTTCATGTGTTATTAAATCTTCTACACTTACTAATTTGCGGCTAATTAAGTTTAAAAAACTTTCCAGGTTCCGGTTTTCGGTAAAGCGAACATACCCGATAGGATAATCAATACCTTTTTCTTCATAATTCGAATCGTACCGCCCCGGCCCATATGACCTTGAGAATCTTATATCAATTTCTTTATCATAATATGGTTTTCGCGGAATATCTGCTTTAATTGCACCTACAATAATAACTCTTCCCCTGTCTCTAAGCACTTCACCTGCAATTTCAACAGGTTCGTTTGACAGGGTTCCCGCTGTAATAATAACAGCATCTGCGCCTATTCCTTTTGTAGCATTAAGTATTTTTTCTTCAACTTCATTTTTAACACTTTTAAAGCCTGCTATTGCACCTCTTTTTATTGCAAGCTCAATCATACTTTCGGAAATATCTATGCCGATTGTGTTACATCCCAAAGAATTACACAACTGGATAGCAATTTGCCCGAGAAGGCCCAGCCCTATTACAACAACATTTTCACCCAGGCGCAAATTAGCCTGCCTTACACCCTGCATAGCAATTGAGCCTAACGTGCCGAATGCAGCCTCTTTATAAGCCACATTATCCGGTATTTTACACGTTAAATTTTTCGGTACAAATATAATTTCCGAATGGCTTGCATAACCGACACCCGAACATGATACTCTGTCTCCGACTTTGAATTCATCAACTGCCGATTCAAGAACTATACCCGCCGAGGAATAACCTAATTCCTTGTAATTATCAAGCCTGTTCTTAACTTTGTTATATGTCTGAACAACACCTTCTCTTTGAACATTATCCAGGACTTGTTTTACCAAATCCGGCCTTGATTTCGCTTTACCGACCATCGATGCCTGAGCAGTTTTAACTGAACTTTTTTCTGTGCCGGCACTTATAAGCGAGTACATATTTTGCACAAGAACCCCGCCTTTTTTTAGAACCGGATTTGGTAAATCCTCTATAAATATTTCGCCTGTCTTCTGATATTGAACTATTTGATGCATAATTTATTTTCTAGTAATTGAACGTTATTTTTATTATTATAATTAAGTATGTGCTTTTTAATATTTTCTCTTATTTTATGGTAATTTGTTTCATTAGCTACTATATCCGTTACGTATGAAGCGAATTTATTTTTATCATTTGTAACAAATATTGTTTTGTCTTTTTCCAGCTTTGTGTTAATACTGCCATACTCAGTGGTAACACAAGGGATTAAGTTTTCAGTCATGTAATCAATCTTCATTAATTTGCCTGTGCCTTCAAATATTGGCGCAATACACACTTTTACGTTTGATATAATTGACGATATGTCATCAACAAATCCATGAACAAATATGTTTTTGTTATCATTTAATTCCGCAATCTCCCCGGGCGGATATTTTCCAACAATGTGCCACTCTATATCTTTTATTTCCTGTTTTATCAAAGGGAATACTTCCTTCGCAAACCATATTGTTCCCTCTTTCCTTTTAGGGGCAGAAAGATTTCCTAAAGAAATAATTGCGTTCCTCTTTGGCACATTATTCTTATTACTATCTATTGTTATAGGATAAGTAAAATTGAATAATTTGCCGGGCGCTACATCAAGTTTTTTCAGGCTTTCTATATCTTCATCCCCGACTGTAAATACAAGGTCCGCAATATCTGCATTAAACTTTTCCTCTTTTTTTAATTTCTTTACCTGAATCGAATAAAATATTTTCGACAGCAGGTTATTTGAATTCTTTTGTTTATGAAGAAAATGCAGATAGTCTATATTATGCTGGATAAAGACCTTAGGTGTATTATAATTTATAAATTGAGAAAATGCTGTAATTATTTCATTATGAATAAGATCATATTTATTCGCTTTAACTTTGTTTTTAATTTCCTGGTTTAACCTTGAAGAATAGTATTTATTATACATAAAAGAATGAGAGCTGTAAACGCTTTTTACTGCAAGATAATAGTTATAAAAAACATCCTGTGAAAAGAAATACTTTATGGGAACAAGTGTAACGCTCCTGCAAAGTTTGCTCAATCCAGTGTTGTCAATAATTCGCTGATAATCATGCCAGGGCACAAAAGATATTAAATCGATATCATAATTATTTCCGTTATATTGTTTCAAAAACATTCCCGTAGTCATTGCACCGCCTGATTCAACAGGAAATGGCGGCCATGGAGACAGAAATAGTACCGATTTTCTTTTTATCATTATTTTTGTTTACTAATTAAAATTGATATTGGATATATTATAATTTATTGTATGCGCTAAGATGTGTGTCTGCAATTTTATCCCAGGAATAATTGCTTACAGCATATTCCTTAATACTAATTCTTGTTTGAATTATGTTTTTATACAGATTGCTGTTAAAATATTCTTCAATAGCAAGCTTAAAACTTTCCTTATTATTATTCCTGGAAATAAAGCCTGTTTCTCCTTCAACTATTTCTTCTCTAAAGTTTCCCACGTCAGTAGCAATAACAGGAAGCCCGAAACTATATGCCAGGTAAGTTACCCCGCTCTGGTAAACAAATTTATACGGCAGAACTAAACAGTCTGCCGACATGAAATAATATTTAATATCCCCGTCAGGGATAAATGTTAAATTAGACAAAATGTATTCTTTTTTAACTTTATTAATTCTTTCTACAATACTGGCGATATATGTGTCTTGTTTTATTCGTGGAGCCCCTGCTATTATTAAGAAATAGCGGCCATCGGTTTCTATTAAATCATTAAAACAATCAAGTAATATTTCGAGTCCTTTATTTGCGGCAATGTTCCCAAAGAATAGAATTACTTTTTTATCAGTTGATATATTTAACTTATTCCTGGCATCCTTAGAACTTACGTCGTTTGTTAAGCCTAAAGGATTGATCCCGTGCGGGATAGTAACTATTTTTTCCCCGGATATACGGTAATTTTCAATTATTTCTTTCTTTACCCTGTTATTATGAACTATCAAACAATCAACAAGGTTATACATTAACTTAGTTGAGAAATATCCGTTATATTGTTTTTTCTCATTTTTTGTATAATAATCTTCAGTTACCACTTTGTTTTTATCAACATCGTGAACTGTAAATACTAATTTCTTTCCCATTACTTTATAGAATAGGGTCAACAATGTCCTGTCAAAAAAATAGAATTTATTCAGCCATTGAATGTGAAATAATTTCGAGTCGGTTTTCATTACGTAATTGAAAAGCTTCAAATAGTACTTAACTATACGTAATATTTTATTAAATAAATTACTGTTATAATTCTGGTCGCCTCTTAGATTAATAAACCTGATATTATTTTTATTTAGTTCTTCGGAGCCTGCCATTTTATCGCTCCCGATAACTTCAATAATAAGATCATGCCTGGCCAGCCCGCTTATTAGGCCTAACTGATAGTGCTTTTCTCCCCCGCCGGTTAATAAAGAAATAATCATTTCCATCCTGTTTATTTAAGAATACTTTGGGATTTTATATAATCTTCAGGTATTCCTATATCAATAAATGATTCATCAAACACGATACCCTGGACAAAACCGGTTTTTAATCTTGTCTCTAATAAATCTTTCTCAAAAGAAAATTTATCCGGATAAGTCAGCATAAGGCTGCTCATTTCTTTATTGACCATATATATGCCGCCGTTGATCAGTCCGTTTTCGCAATATTTTTTTTCTTCAAACCTTGTAATTACATTTCCTTTAAGAGATACTGCCCCATAGCGGTCAAATTTTTCCATTCTTTTCAAGGAAATGGTTACAGAAGAAATATTGTTAATATGAAAATTGTGTAATTCATTTATATTTATCGGGAAATATGTATCGCCGTTAATAATAACAACAGCATTTTCAGTAGTTTTCTCAAGGGCTTTTTTAATTCCGCCCCCGGTTCCTAACGGCTCATTTTCAATGGCATACTCAATTGGAATTTTGCCATAGTTATCACCGAAATAATCCTTTATTGCTTCATATTTATAACCGACAGAAAGTATAATTTTTTTTACCGGGTAAGAGGATAGCCAATCAAGTATATATTGCAAAAAAGGCTTGCCGTTTACCGGCGCCATGGGCTTTGGTAAATCTTTAACAACTTCTTTTAACCTTGTTCCCAGGCCGCCCGCAAGGATAATTGCATCCATCATTTTTCCTTATTGCCAAATAAATCTTCTTCAACTAAGTAACAAAGGATATGCCCGATCATAATATGAGCTTCCTGTATTCTCGGTGTTTCATTAGAAGGTACACGAATGCAAATGTCACAAAGATCAGTCATTTTGCCGCCAGCCTCTCCTGTTAACCCGATTGTTGTTACGCTTTTCTTTTTACATTCGATTAAAGCTTCAATTACATTCTTTGAATTTCCGGATGTGGAAATACCAATGAATATATCGCCTTTTACGGCTTGCGCCTGGACTTGCCGCGCAAAAAGTTTTTCATATCCATAATCATTTCCGATGGCGGTCAGAATTGAAGTATCGGTTGTTAAAGCTATCGATGCAAGCCCGGGCCTGTCAAAAAGGAATCTGCTGACAAATTCACCGGCAATATGTTGCGCATCGGCAGCGCTGCCGCCGTTTCCCGCTAACAAAGTTTTATTCCCGGCTTTATACCCATTGATTAATAATATCGCAGCCTGTTTAATTTGCTCAATCAGCGCTTCATTTTTTAATATTTGTTCTTTAACAGAAATGGATTGTGAAATTTGTTTATATATTTTGTCTATCATCGTTTTATATATGTTTGTTAATTAAAAAGTTTCCATCCATGACAGCCGCCTTCGCTAAACTGAAAATCTACGACCGGGCCATTTAATTTTTTTAGAGCATTTGTTACATCTACTTTCTTTACGGGATCAACAATGAACATAATAAAACCGCCGCCGCCTGCCCCCGATACTTTACCTGTAGAAGCTCCGGCAGCAATTGCAATCTTAAATATTTCGTCAATTGCATCATTTGTTATTGAGCTGGCCATCTTCTTTTTATCTTCCCATGCGTGGCCTAATATTGATGAGAAAGAACTTATATCTCCCTTTAGTAAGGCTTCCTTCATATCTATCGCGCTTTTTTTAATATTGTGCATGGCTTCAATTGCAACCGGGTTTCCTCCGTTGGAAGTATTTTTTGTTTGTTCATCAATAATTTTTGCAGACGAACGTGAAGCTCCTGTATAATAGAGCAGCATTGATGCTTCAAGCTCATCGATAATCCATCTTTTTATCCGCAGGGGGTTCACAATTATTCTATCGTTCCCCATAAATTCCATAAAATTAAATCCGCCAAAAGTTGCTGCATATTGATCCTGTTTCCCTCCGCTTAGTTTTAGGTCCTTGCGTTCAATATCATAAGCCAGCTTTGCTATTTCATATTCTCCGAGAGGCAGATTTAACCATTCCACAAATGCCTTTACTATAGCAACAACCATTGTAGAGGAAGATCCCAGGCCGCTTCCTGGAGGAGCATCTGAATAAGTAGTGATTGCACATGAGAAAGGCTGGATGCCGAAATCTTTAATTATCCGGTTATATACTCCTTTATGTAAGTCCAAAGTTCCGTCAATTGGCAAATAATCCGACGCTGTATATTCTTTTTGAATGGCGATATCCGCAGCATTTATATTAACTAACCCGTCTTTCTTCTCATCAATGGTACAATATGCGTACAGGTTAATGGTTGCATTTAATATCAGGCCGCCGTACAAATCGCTGTATGGCGAAACATCGCTGCCGCCGCCGGCAAGCCCCAGCCTTAAAGGCGCTTTTGATCTGGTAATCATATTCTTTATCATCTAATCTTTGGATTAATTTGTTTTAAATACATACTTCGCAAGTTTATTCTGAATTGAAAAAAACATCCCTAATAAAATGTCACTGTTATTTATATTGTATTCTTTTTTATGGCTTACTGCAGTTATAATTGTATTTACCGGCTTGCCGCTGAAGGAATTATTTAATGATTCAATTATTTTCTTCTTAATATATTTCGGCAGATAATCTTTTATTGATTCTCTCAATATCTTATCGTTCTCATCCGATACTTCATTTTTTAAAAAATTTGTATACCATAATTTCACATCGTTAATTGCTTCAAGCTTTTTTAATAAATTTCCACTTGAAGTAATTGAGAGCGGAGACTTTCGATAACTAAATACAGGTTCTTTTGTATATGCAACCCCTTTTTTAGAGGCAGCAACAAATGCAGAGATATCATCCGATCCCCATGCTAACGGCACATCGTAAAAGCCGCCTTCCTTTTTAAGATGTTCCGTCCTGTAAACGAAATTTGATATAAATTGAGTTCTGAAACCTTTTATACGGTGCCATATACTATCATATACTGACTCATATTCGTTGCAGAGAGGCGAAAGCCCAATTGGTATTGAATTCTCGTTAATTATTTTGCACCGGCATTGATATACATCTAACCCGGGATATTTATTCATCAGAGTATTAAATTCTTCTAAATATTTAGATTCAATTCTATCATCATCAGCCATGAGGATGAAGAATTCTCCCCGGGCTTTTTCCAAACACTTATTCCAGCTTTTTACAATACTTTCGGCTCCCAGATTCTTTTCATTTTTATAATATTTAATCCTTTTATCATTAAACGCCAGAACAACTTCTTCCACGTTATCAGGTGAACAATCGTTAATAACAATTAGTTCATAATCTTTATATGTCTGAGTTAAAATACTGCTGATAGCTTCATTTAAATATTTTACTTTAAATGCGGGCATTCCGATACTAAATTTCATTGTTTAACTATAATTCTAATTAACTGCTGTTTATAATTTATCAGGGCAGGGGGATTTATGAATTGCTATATTTTAACTTTATTGTTCACTAATTAATGCTTAATAAGGCCATGGAGTATAAAAACCATTCCATTACTGAACACACAGAATTCTATTTTTATATTCGATATAACTTTCTTCCAATTTGAAGTGCTCGCTTATAACAACTTTGGCATTAACAATTAATTTGTCGCGTAGTTTTTTATCATCAATTATTCTTATAATTGCCGATATCCATTCATTTGCGGTTTCGCAATGCAAATACTCAATATTATCCCGGGCAGGTATGCCCTCAATTCCGGTATTATTGCTTATAACCGGAATACCGCTTGCTAATCCTTCAATTGTTTTAATCTTAATACCGGCGCCGGTTAGCAAAGGTACAACCATAGCATAAGCCTTACTAAAATAAATTGATGGATCATCAACAAAACCGGTTAATACAACATCCTGATACTTACTTAGAAGTGATTTAATCTCATCTGTTAAGCCGTCTCCAACAATGTAAAATATAAGCTCTTTATTTAATTTTTCTTTAAGCTTGCGCCAAACGTTTTCCAGAAACCAGGTTACAGCATTATAATTTTCTGCTCTTCCCATATTCCCCCAGAAAATGATTCCGTTCGGCTTATTTGAATTAAATGTATAAGTATCATAATAAGGGGCTATCGAATGAATTACATTCTCAGGAAGTCCTAATTCTTTTTGCAGAAAGTATTTGTCTTTTATATTATGAGGGATTAAAAGGTCATATTCTGATAATCTGTTTCTTTCAAGATTTTTGAATGACTGCAAATATCTATTCTTAAATAATATGTTTTGGGAAACACCAAGCCATCGCTGCACCGACTGCGAAGTAACGTCATGGCAGGACGCTATAAATACAGCATTAGGGAAAAATGCTTTAATTACATTAATGTGTAAAATAACCGGCGTCATTTCCACAAAGACATAATTAATATTATCCTTATTTTTTATTTGCGACAGTAAATACTTTAATCTCCTTTTTATAAAGCCATTGCTTATATAATAAAACGGAATATAATTTTTTAACACTAAATAAATATGCCTGCATAATAAATAGTCCCTCATCTTTTCCAGAATATTTTTCTTCTTATCAAATAGAACAAACTTAACATGAGGGTATTGTTCATACATCCTTAAACTATTATTATCAGGATCACCAATGTCTGCAACAGTAGTTGAATAATCCCGAGAGAATTTATTAACATAATAATTTATTGTCTTACCCCCGCCACTTCCAATTTTGTTATGGAAATGAGTGGAAGTTATAAAAAGTATGTTCTCCATATCTGAATAGATCTAAATTATTTGGTTAATGATACAGGAATAATAACACTAGATTAATAGGTAAGTACCGGGTTACAGTATTAATAACTTCAGCTTTCTTAATTTGATACTATTGTCCTTTGAGGATACTTTGGCATTATCGCCTTACCCGGATACTTTGATATAATTGTCTGAGCGGGATACTTGGAGATTTGAACGCTTCCCATAAAAATAGCTAAGGTTATCCAAAAGAAATACGGCCCGGTTCCAATAAAGCTGACTGATATATAATTGATAATAAAAGAAAGTACAGGCAGAACAGTTATTAAATAATATTTATTTCCTATTATTTTTTTTATCATCAGTACGGTAATGCTTGATATAACTATTATATGGAATAGAAAAAATATCAATCCGCGAAATACCAAATTTTCCACATACCAGGAAATTATATCAGATCTGAGTGACACCGGCAGCCATGATGCTTTATCTACAGTACCTCCCCCCCAAAGGCTAATCATATCTAAAGAATTTAGTGCCGTATCCCATAA
>JARLHB010000200.1 GCA_031292465.1 Ignavibacteriaceae bacterium | reverse complement strand
ACGGGTAATTTTTAGGCTGGATGTTTATGTTGATTGTTTAGATTTCGTTTTTTTTTTTTTTTGGTATTGTCTTTTTTAATTTATCTATCATAATTTCTATTATCCGAAGTTGTTAATTATCACTTATAGCTTTAACATAATTAATTTAGTTAATACTTTATTATTAGTAAATAGAGGAATTTGCCGATTATTTAGTAAATAAAATTCAACTGGTAAAAAATGCTGATTTTATTTTTGAACAAATTTATGATACCTGGGGGCTTTTATTTTTGACCTAACTTACATTTTTATTATTATTTACATAATCAGGAAAATGTACTAAATTTCATCATATTAAAATTACATACTTTAAGCATGCAATTTCCAATGTTCAGGGAGAGCCGGATATAAATATTTATAAAGGAACACTTGAATCTCCCATTCCGCAACCTTAATCAGGCATCTAAATAAAAGCTTTTGTTAATATGCCGTAGTTGTTCAGGGCTGTTGGTTATTGCATTGTTCGGCATAAGATACAGGAGGAGAAAAATGAAAACGGCATTACATTTCTTATTTACAATTATAATCGTATTGATTTATCAAACAGAAGTATCATCACAGGGTATTACTGCAAGACAAAATAAACAAGTATTAGATTCCATGGCATATAAAATAAATTCAGCGGTGCAGTTGGTTTATGCAGAAAGCGATAGTCTGCTACAGGACGGCACATCATTAGTGTGGTCATATCAATACAGGGTGTGGAATGGCGGTAATCAAATAAATTATTATTTCCATTCAGACAACAAAACAACTGTTTACGACAGCCTAAATAATCAGTTAATAATAGGAGTGGCATATATTACTAAATATTGGATTGACAGTGATTCCGCATTGGCCATAGCAGAAAAACAGGGCGGAGAAACATTCAGAAAAAACAATCCACGTTATAAAATAAAAGCAATTCTTTCGGAGCCTTTTGTACCGTTAAATACCCCAGAATGGTATATCCAATATATCTCGCTTGAAGGTAGTAATAATAGCCTGCTTGCTACAGTTGGTGCAGAAGATACTAATATAGTTGAATATGTAAACAGCGCAATTGGAAAAGTGCCAAAAACTTTTACTCTATCTCAGAATTATCCTAATCCTTTTAATCCTTCAACAACAATAAATTATTCATTGCCTGATGAAAGCCGCGTAACTATTAAAGTTTATAATGTACTCGGTAAAGAAGTAGAAACTTTAATTAACGAAGAAAAAAATGCAGGCAACTACAAAGTCGAATTTAAGAACTGTAATCTTCCAAGCGGTGTGTACTTTTACAAAATGCAGGCGGGTAATTATTTAGAGATAAAAAAGCTGATGCTTTTAAAGTAATAATTAAAACATTTGATTAGGTATAATTTTTAATTAGCAGGAGTTTTATCATTCACCGCAGCAGGTTAATTAGATTTCAACGGTTTAATACATAATGTCCATTAGCAGTTGTTGATAATAAACAAATTTCCTTCCAACCAATTACGTGACCCTATACACACACAGATCTGAATAAATGTTGTAGCCCTTGAACCATTGGGAGGCGGAATAGTATATTAATTTACTCCAAAAATAAAAGAAAGTAAGATCTGATGAACATCCTGCTTCTTTATCCCGAGATGCCCGAAACATTTTGGTCTATGAAATACCTAATGAAGATAATTAATAAAAAATCAAGTTACCCTCCGTTAGGATTATTAACAATTGCAAAGATTTTGCCTGAAGACTGGAATAAGAAACTGGTTGATCTTAATGTAACGGCACTTGAACCGGTTGATATTAAATGGGCTGATTATATATTTATTTCAGCCATGAATGTACAGACCGAATATGTGAATAATGCAGTTAAAGAGTGCAAAAAGTACGGCAAAAAAATTGTTGCCGGCGGGCCTCTATTTACTCACGAATATGAAAAATTTCCGGAAATAGACTACTTTGTTCTTAATGAAGCAGAAATTACTCTTCCTTTATTTGTTAATGATCTGGAAAACGGAATACCCCAAAAATATTATACAACAGCCGAATTCGCAGATGTAACCAAGTCACCTTTACCAGACTGGAGTTTAATCAATCTTAATAAATATGCATATGCAATTGTTCAGTATTCCCGCGGTTGCCCGTATATGTGTGATTTTTGTGATGTTACGGCTTTATTCGGCAGAAGGCCAAGAACCAAAACGGCAAAGCAGATCATTTCTGAACTGGAACAAATTCTATCGGCCGGCCATCCTGAAATGATATTATTTGCAGATGATAATCTTATAGGCAACCGCAGAGATTTAAAAAATAATCTGCTGCCTGAATTAATTAAATGGCGAAGGTTAAACAAAACTGCGCCGGGATTTGCTACACAGGTTACAATTAATTTAGCTGATGATGAAGAGCTTATGCGTTTAATGATAGAAGCGGGGTTCAGGCATATTTTTGTAGGAATAGAAACAATTGATGAAGAGAGTCTGGAATCTTGTAAAAAAACACAAAACCTAAAACGAAATATGCTTGAAAATGTAAGGCTATTACAGCAAAAAGGTTTTATAATAACTGCCGGTTTTATAGTCGGATTTGATACCGATAAAGAAACAATTTTTAATCAGCAGCTTAATTTTATTCAGGAAAGCGGTATTGTTATGGCAACCGTGAATATATTAAAAGCTCCGCCAGGTACAGATTTGCATAGAAAGCTCTTACTGGAAAAGAGGCTTATAGAACCATTTGATTTCGATGAAAATAAGACCAATATAATAACCAAAATGGATAAGCATCTTTTGTATGAAGGATATAAAAAAATGCTGGATGCGGTGTACAAACCACAGATGGTTTATGAACGATCAAAGCAATTTTTGTCGAATTATGGCAATCATAAAGCAGAGAATCCCATCCAAAAGAAAATAAGTTTTAATGACGTTACTGTTTTACTGCGTGTAATTTATTTTGCGGGTATCCTGGGTAAAGACAGAAGCTACTTTTGGAAACTAATATTTAACACATTCCTCTATAATAAAAGAAATATTGTTCACGCGTTATTATTTGGTGCTTTAATTTTCCAATTTCAAAGGCTTCATAGCAAGTTTATGACAAGTTATAACGAAATTATGTTGCAAAATCAGCCTGTTATAATAAGTAGTAATGAAACAGTCGTATAGGCAAATACTAGTGAAGAATCCGGGTAAAGTTCCATAAATTATAATCTTTATTTTACAAAAATCCCCGGCGAACCGGGGATATGAAAACAAATCTATTGTTTGAAAAACACGTAGAAATAAAACACTATTTCATCAGAACAAGCTTCTTTGTGTCTGTAAAACTGCCTGTATGCATGCTATAGAAATAAACACCGCTTGCCAGTTTGGAAGCATTAAAATTAACCGAATAGTTTCCGGCCTTTTTGTACCCGTTTACTAATGAAGCAACTTCATTACCAAGTATATTATATACTTTTAGTGTTACAACCCCATCCTTCGGCAATTGATAATTAATTATGGTAGCCGGGTTAAAAGGATTCGGGTAATTCTGACCGAGTGAAAAACTTATGGGCAGTGTAGAAGCAGTCTGCGCTTTAACTGCGGTTACATTGTTATAAGCGGTTAGCTTGTCTGTATGTACATCATTTAAAGGTAATTCCCTTATGTTCATTACCATGCCGACCCCTTTTGCGTAATAATGATATTCAAGAAAAGTAACATCCGCGGCGCTGTTTGTATGGGTTTCTTTTATCTTTATACAATCAGTAAAAGAATCAACTGTCTCGTTAATGCTCAGAACAGTATCCTGAACTTGCACAGTATCCCATAAATATTCCATTGAGGCGCCTTGCGTAAGGAATGAATTAGGAAACAAAACCCCCGGCATCCCAAATATCTGTGCAGAATCCAAATCTGAGGACCCGGTATTGGTGTTTATTGCCCCGATTGTTAGCTGGCCGTATGAATCTTTTCTTAGCCATTGAACGCGGAAAACTGAAGTATCTTCGCTGGAATTATCCAATATCTCAATAGCTTTTTCCCGGTAGTAAAGCTGCCCTGCTATGGAATCAGCACCTTCAATATAATAGCAGGTATATCTGCTTGCCCATCCCGAATTGGAATTATTGTTAGTTGTGTGAAAAAGCAGATAATCTCCTATGTGCAGAGGCAGATAATAATCCGTACCTGTCTGTGCAAAGACTGAAAAGCTTGTTATAATTATAAATAAGAAAAAAAATGCAGCCCGTTTCATAATGTTCCTCCTTTAAGTGATAGTGCAATTAATACAGTGTCATAATTTATTTTATCTTTACCCCTATGTATATTTAAGTTGAATTAAAAATTGTAAGTTTTATTTAATATAATTAAATAAAAAAAATTGGTTTTATGATCGGCAATTATCTCAAATTACTTACGGTATCTCCCCAAATACCCGAATATTTTATATTTCCCTCGCCTTTAATATTGAGAATCATTTATAGAAAACAGTATTTAAAAAATTACTATAGCTAATTTAAATAAGTTTTTTCTGTAAATAAAGAAAGCATTTAAAATAAATTCTCCGGCTTTGAGTAAAAAAATACAGGGAATAACACAGGCCAATAATGTGCCGTACGGCAACGGTGCTTGCATACGTTTTATCATATAGATATATTTCAATATATAAATATTATTGTAGGAGAGTTAAGTATGAAATACGCAGTTTTAATCGGTAGGATATTGTATTCATTTATTTTTATAATGGCGGCGCCGGGTCATTTTTCCCAGCAGGAAATTTCTTTTGCCGCTGCGGCCCATGTACCGTTTGCCTCAATAGCCGTTCCGTTTTCAGGCATACTTGCGCTTGTGGGCGGCTTAAGTATTGCTTTGGGGTATAAGGCTAAATGGGGTTCATGGATTTTGGTCGTTTTTCTTATACCTGTTACGTTTATGATGCATAATTTTTGGGTTGTACCTGATAAGATGATGGCACAGATGCAAATGGCAATGTTCATTAAGAATATAGCCCTTCTTGGTTCAGCGCTTTTAATATCTTATTTCGGTGCAGGGCCATTAAGTTTAGACAGCAGAGCAGGCAATTATTCACCTGCTTTTGAAAACAAATAAAAAGTTACGACATAACTTATTATCAAAACAGTCATTAGCCGGATTTTATCCCGCTAATAGCTGTTTATTGAAATATTGTGAAATAAGAAACTAATTTGTAAAATGGATTTATTGAAAAAAGTTAAAGATATTTAGAAGCAGGTAATATTTACAATAGTACCGGGTTCAATACCAAAATTCAGATTATAGGTTTTGTTTAATCTGGCCTGCATAGGACTTCGCGATTTCTGTAACTTACTGCCGGAAACCGCAGCATTTTTATCTATAATATAATAACCTGATACGTTTTGCCGGGCGCTTTCATTTGCTTCTTCAATATAATAATCACTGTCTTCCGCCTCGTCATTTGAAGAAGAATTGTCTTTGCTTACCAGGGGCTTTGTTGTTTCGTTAAATGATTTGCCTGTTGTGGATAATAATGATACAGGCACATTGTTCTGATATTGGTAATTGAATAATGCAGGATTTGAACTATTATCCTGCTGTTCGGAAACAATAGTATTCTTTGTATCTTCGGTAATCTGTTTATCAAAAGAATTATTGCTTTCGATGGGAAGATTATAAGTCCTTTTTATATAATTAAGGCTTGTAATCGTACGTACCGAAGCAACCTGGGATATATTATTTGAAATTGTATCCATAATTAAAACTTTCCACTGCAAGAATAATAATCCTTCAGGTTTTAGTCAAGGCTGATTAATGCAGATAATTTTTAAAATACTCTGCAGGTTTATAAATATCACAATCTTCTATCAGAGCCATATCAACTGCTAATTATTATGTAGTAATAACAATTTGCCAAATATTGCTTTTAGCAAAGGTGATGTGGATATTTCCTTAATTATTGTACAAAATGAATTGTTTCCACCAATTGTACCAGGTAGTAATAATGTTTTCATCATTACAATTAAACAAACTGATAGGGCAAAATATATTTTACAGGATAAAACTGATTCTTCTATAGTTATAAATATATATGTACAGGCTCCATCCATCACAAAATATTTTAAGTTACTAACTCACGTTACGCAAAATGATATAAAAAGGATTAATTTATAGCAGGCAAAAAATAAGGATTGCAGAAATGGATAAGCAACTCTTAGATATATATGCTGACTATTTAATTTCATCATTCTCATATACAACAGCCACCGGT
>JARLHB010000199.1 GCA_031292465.1 Ignavibacteriaceae bacterium | reverse complement strand
GAATAAATCTTTCTCATTCCCTTGCCACCGCCGCCGGCAGAGGCTTTTAAAAGTACTGGGAATCCTATTTCCTGCGCTGAAGATATACCCTCATCTATAGAATGAACCGGTTCGGTTGTACCGGGTACTATAGGGACGCCACTTTTAGACATGAGCTGACGTGCTGATGTTTTGGTACCCATCATCATTACTGATTTAGACGAAGGGCCAATAAATGTTATACCTGCATCTTCAACGGACTTTATAAAATCGGCATTCTCTGAAAAGAAGCCATAGCCGGGATGAATTGCATCGGCATTAATTTTCTTTGCAAGCTTTATGATTTTCTCTTTGTTAAGGTATGATTGGGACGCTTGCGATTCGCCTATATAATAAGCTTCATCCGCAAGGCGCGTGTGCACTGATGTTAAATCGGCATCGGAATATATGGCGGCAGAAATAATTCCCATTTCGCGGCAGGTGCGTATAATCCTTACGGCAATTTCCCCGCGGTTGACAATTAAAATTTTCTTAAACAAAATCAGCCTTATTTTAATTCAGCTATTGTTATACCGTCTCCGCCGAACTGAATTGGCGCAAAATTATAACTCTTAACCCTGTCATGGTTCTTTAAAATATCCTGTACCGTGCGTTTAAGAACACCTGTTCCTTTACCGTGCAGTATTTCGATTCTTGTAAGTCCTGATGAATATGCATTATCAATAAACTTAATCACTTCAAACTCAGCCTCTTCGGGTTTTTCACCTCTGATGTCAAGCCGAAGCTGGGGCATTTCAACCTGTGGTGTTACGTAAACTGTACTTTCTTCTTTCTTCTTCTCTTTTTTCGCATGAACAAGATTATTTACTGCGACCTGCATTTTAACCGTTCCGAACCTTACAGTCGCTTTTTTCTTATCCTTTGATAATTCCAGTATTTCTCCAACGGACTGGGTATCTTTAACCGCAACTATATTACCTGTTTCAAAATCATAATTTCCTTCATCAAAGACAATTTCTTCCTTTACGTATGTCCTGTTTTCCTCTTTTATCTCTCGTACAATTTTCTGCGACTCTTTAATAACTTCATTATTTGCGTTGGTCTCTTTTATCTCCTTAATAACATTTTCTATCCTGCGGTTAATTCCTCTAAGATAATCTTCCGCATCGGATTTTGCCTTTTTCAAAATTCCTTTTTTCTCATGCTCAAGCTTTTCAAGATTCTGCTTATAAAGGCTTGAAAGCCCCGCAAGCCTTGAGTTCTCAAGTTCTGCATTCTTTAACTTTTCTGCAAGCTGCTGAGACTTCCTTTCAATATCCACAAGAAAATTTTCAATCTTATGTTTATCCCCATCAAGATAAGTGGTGGCAAGCTCCAGAAAACTGTCTGTAAACCCGATTCGTTTAGCAACTTCAAACGCATAGCTTGAGCCGGGAATTCCCTGTTTGAATACATAAGTCGGTTTTAAATTTTGCGTATCGAATTCCATAGCGGCATTTTCAAAGCCTTCAAGATTAGTGGCAATAAGCTTTAAACTGCCGTGATGTGTTGTTGCAAAAGCAGAAGCATGTTTATCATGCATTGCAATAAGCATTGCCGCCGCAAGCGCAGAGCCTTCAGCCGGATCAGTTCCTGTGCCTATTTCATCAAGCAGTATAAGCGAATCGGAATCTGCTACGTTTAATATCTTACTGATGTTTGAAAGATGCGAACTGAATGTAGATAAATCATCTTCAATTGACTGCGAGTCGCCTATGTCCAGCAATATGTTTTTGAAAAAATGGAAATTTGAATCCGGGCTTGCAGGTATGTGTATGCCCGACTGTACCATTAAAGCAAGCAGGCCTATAGTTTTTAAAACTACTGTTTTACCGCCTGCATTCGGGCCCGTAATTAATACAATCTTCTTGTTTATTACATTTACATTCAGCGGAACCGTAGTATCCCTGCCGAGTTTCTTTAAAATGATAGGATGACGCGCATCGGATACAAGGAAAGGCTTTTTATTATTTATTTCAGGATAAGAACCTATTACCTCTATGGAATAATTAGCCCTTGCAAATACTGAATCTATATAAGAGATAATTTCAAGTGAATCTTTTAACAGCGGGGCCAGTTCGCCAATCCGTTTAGTTACCTCACGCAGCAGCCTTTCTATTTCCCTTCTTTCGGCAAATGAAAGCGAAACAATATCATTGTTCAATTCCAGCGTTTCTTCCGGTTCAATATAAACCGTCTGCCCGGTGGAAGACTCAGAATGAATAAAACCTCGTATATGCCGCTTATGTTCCGACTTAACAGGTATAACAATTCTGCCGTCGCGGAGCGTTAAATAATCTTCGCGTACTATCTCTTTTTCATTCAGCGATTTTATTATGCGAGATACCGAACGGATAAGTTCATCGTTCTTGGAGCGTATGTCGCGGCGTATTTCGGCAAGCTTGGGGCTTGCGCTGTCTTTAATTTCACCATTTTCGTTTATTACCCGGTGAATATAATTTTCAAACAGCTTGTCTGTAAAAAGCCTGCCTGCATATTCGTTAAGCAGTTGTGCATTTTCAAGGTTGTGTTTTAAATATTGCGCTGTATTGCGAGAGACTACGGCAAGCTTAAGTATATCCAGAACTTTCTTACCATCAATAATAGCGCCTTCAATTGCGCTTGTGGAAATAGCTTCGTCAAGGTCGGGGATATATTCCAGCGGAGGGAAATCATTCTTTATTAATATCTCTTTTGCCTCGGTTACTATTTCACCTTCATTCCTGGCTTGCGCCAATGAATCAAGAGGCATTAAAGAAAATACAAGTGACTTCCCTTTTTCCGTAATGCTGTATTTTGAAATGTATTGAAGGATTTTCCTGTATTCCAGCTTTTCAAGGACTAAAGCTGATATCATTGAGTCGTATCCTTTTCATTTATGTAATTTTTTATTATCTCTTTTGTTTTTGGCGTATAACTGTTAAGGTAGTCCACCGTTGACGGAACAATATTATAAACCCTTTGGTACGAAAAGGATGACTCCTTTATCCTTTTTGAAGGTGCGTTGAATATATTCAGCAGGAACAAAAACGCACTTATAAAAAAGAGAATCTGTATTGTACCTACTGCGCCGCCGATTATCTGGTTTACAAGACTGTTTACCTTATCAAACGGGTGAACAACCCTTTTAACAACAGATGATAAAAAGATAATGAAAAGGAATATTAATATACCGCCGATAATTTCGGACAGGTAAAATTCGATTCCGAAAATTTTTTCTAATATTTTCCCGAATCCGCCAGCTAACTTTACTGCGAGAAATATACCCAGGCCAAATCCGATTAATCCAATCAGTTTGCGTATAAGCCCGTCTTTATAACCGAGTACAAAGCCGATCCCGGCGACAAGTATTATTATAACGTCAAGCAGGTTCAATTAATACCCAGAAATTTTTCAACTGCCGCTTTAACTAATTTACCGTCGGCTTTGCCTTTAAGGATTTTCATAACCTGAGGCATAAGTTTCGGAAAATCTTCTTTTGATTTTGCGCCAATGCTTTCAGCCGTTTTTTTAATCTCTTCTTTCACTTCCTCTTCGGTAAGTTCTTTAGGAAGATATTCCTGAAGTATTTTTAATTCGCTTTCTTCTTTTGTTGCCAGATCTTCCCGTTTTGCATTACGGTACTGCTCAATGGAATCTTTCCTTTTTTTAGCCGCTGTGGTTAACATTTTTAATTCATCGTCGGCATTCAATTCATGGTCTGCGCCGCTTTTTTCAAATTCCAGTATAAGCGCACGTATAGAACGCACGGTTTCAAGGCGCAGTTTATCGCCGGACTTCATTGCAGCCTTCAAATCTTCGTTTATTTTATCTTTTAAGCTCATTTTACCCTCTTTACGGAAATAATTTTCTCAATAAAAGAAGCAGGTTTACTATTACAGCCTGCCATAATAAAAACATTCTTTTTAATTTTATCAAATATAATAAACAGTAATCTGATTTTCTATTATCGGCATCATCTTTATGAGGGAAATATATTTATGCGTTTTTGGGCGGCTATACGGCGTTGCTCCGACCTCCCCCGGCTAAAGCCACCCTCTCCTTATTGAGGAGAGGGTTTGAGGATCAAGTTTCACCCCTAAAGCGGTTCTTAATTTTGGGCAGACGATTTCTTTCTACAAATATTTCACCTCTTCGAGGTGAAGACAATACTAATTATTTCGGTAAATTTTGACATTGACAGGTTATAATTATTATAGGAAATGAACTAAGAATGTTTTCACTCCGTAGGAGTGATATATTTGTAGCAACATCAAAAAACGAAAAACATTAGAAACTCCGTAGGAGTGATATAGGAACGGCTCGTATTGGGTAATATTCCAATATAGCCCGTTTCTATTTCACCCCTAAAGGGGTTCTTAATTTTTTTGTGAGATTATTTCTTCCTATAAATATTTCACCTCTACGAGGTGAAAGCAGATTATTACGGGATAAAAACCGGAAATGTCGCCGGTGGTTTACAAGCGGCGGGAGTATATGGTTACCGCAATGAGCGGGATAATTACTATTATAAGGTTTACTGCCTGAACGATAATAAATGTCTGCATATCCGAAGGTATTACACCCAGGTATTGGAGAGAACCAATATACATTAGCACTATAGATGCGCAAATCATCCACCAGCCGCCGACTTTGTTAATCCTGTACCAGTTCTCATTGGATTTAAACGACTTTGGCAGCCTTATCCCGTACCACCTATTCATTTTTATCCAGCCCATAACTAATGGTACGGATACTATAAACATTATAACTCCGATTATAGCTCCGGTGTATAATTGCAAGTTTGTCATATTAAGTACCCATGTTTTGTACGGCGAAACGCTGTTTCGCCATTTATACTAACAATTTACTTTAGTATAATTAATTTTGCGTAACGTAAGTTATTAATTTATTTTATCTATTTTCCCAGAGTGTCTCACCCTTATTACCCTAAAACTTCGTGTAGATTATAGTTTCAAGCATTAATATATATGTAACTTAATGAATATTATTGTATTTGTAAATAGGCAATGTATTGGCTGCGGTTTGTTTGGCGCTTCGACCCATCCGCCTTCGGGAGCGAAATTAATTTTTAGCAATTATCGGACCTTCGGCGGACAGGCCCCCTCACCCCTCCCAAGAGGGGAGTTTTGAGTGTTAAATATTATTTGACTTTAACACTACCCTCTAATACTTTTGTGCAAAACAATCGGCAACGGAATTAAAGAAATAATAAAGGCGGGTAAGTTTTATTATTAACCCACCCCTTAGTCCCCTCCCGGGAGGAGATTATGAAGACATTAAACGAGGGACACATGCAAAGGAAATCATTCAGAGTAAGCAAAACAGGCTCTATAGATAATCTTAAGCTTGTAACGGAACAGCTTGATAATCCAAAGGACAATGAGGTAACTATAGAGGTTAAAGCCATAGGCTTAAACTTTGCCGATGTGTTTACTATTTACGGCCTTTATAAAGCTGCGCCTAAAACTGATTTTATACCCGGACTTGAATTCAGCGGTGTTGTTATTGCTAAAGGCAAAGATGTGCCAGACCTGCAAATAAACGATAAGGTAATGGGCGTTGTAAAGTTCGGCTCATTTACTACACACTTAAATATAGATTACCGCTACATAATCCGCCAGCTTGGCGACTGGACGTATGAAGAAGGCGCTTCATTTATTGTACAGGCATCAACCGCATATTATGCGCTTACAAAACTCGGCGCTATAACACAAAACCAGACGGTGCTTATACACAGCGCGGCAGGCGGCGTGGGAATTTATGCAAACCGTATTGCAAAAAAGTACGACGCTTATACAATTGGCACTATCGGAAGCCCGTCAAAGACAGAGCTTTTAAAAGCGGAAGGTTACGACCAAATAATTGTAAGGGACAGGCATTTAAAGAATAATATAATTAAAAGTCTAAACGGAAGAGAAATTAATATTGTAATGGATGCAATCGGCGGGCGCGTACAGAAAATAAGCTTTGACCTTATGCCCGCAACCGGACGAATGGTATCTTATGGGTTATCCCTGTTTTCCCCGCACGGCCTGGGACTTAATTTTTTCTCCCTGCTAAGGCAGTATTTATCCATGCCGCATTACAGCACACTTAAACTTATTTAGTACAACAAGTCCGTGCTTGGTTTTAATTTAATATGGCTGTATGACCGTGTTGAGTTATTCAAAGATATGCTTAGGGAGCTTGATAAATTAAATCTTGAAAGGCCGTATGTAGGCAGAG
>JARLHB010000198.1 GCA_031292465.1 Ignavibacteriaceae bacterium | reverse complement strand
ACGCTAATTACAGAACTTAACAAGGAGAAAATGATTATGAAAATTTCACTTGTAAAAATAAGCGGCAAAACAATTACTGAGTTTCTTACTACCGATAAATGGGTTAACACTATTAAGAGCCTTAAAAAAGAATATGACGGCGTTGTTATAGTTCACGGCGGCGGCAAATCCATTTCCGAATGGTCTGAGAAATTAGGGCTTGAGAATAAATTTGTTAACGGACAGAGAGTTACCACGGTTGAGCAGATGGAAGTTGTTGCGGCAGTGCAGGCAGGCGTTCTAAACAGCCAGCTTACGGCAAAGCTTAACGCTTCCGGGCTTAATGCTATGGGCCTTTCAGGCATAGACAGAGGCACTTTTAAAGCAGAATATTTAAATAAAGATCTTGGTTATGTAGGCAAGCCTGAATTAACAGGCTCGCCCAACTGGATAATAAGTTTAATAAAATCAAACGTAATACCGGTATTTTCAAGCGTTTGCATGGATAAGCACGGTAATCTTATGAATGTTAACGCAGATGTATTTGCCGGTACGCTTGCTTCTGCATTAAATGCAGAGATAGTATTCTTCGTATCTGATGTTGACGGCGTTAAGATAAACGGAACGGTGAAGAATACATTAACCGGCGATGAAATTATTTCCGGCATTGCAAGCGGGGACATTACAGACGGCATGATTCCCAAACTGCAAAGCTGTATGGAACTGATAAACAAAGGAATAAATAAAATCTGGATTGGTTCGCAAATAGAGAATCAGGACGGATATACCGGCAACGGAACACTAATTATAAACAAGGCATTAAATCAATATGAACTACTCAGGATTGCTTAACACATACTCGCGTTACCCAGTAGAATTTGTCAGCGGCAACGGCCCTTTTCTTTATGACGTAAACGGAAAGGAATATATAGATTTTCTCTGCGGTATCGCAGTTACCGGGTTCGGGCATAACCACCCGGCAATAAAATCGGAAGTGTTAAAGCAAATAAATAATTTCTGGCATGTATCAAATCTTTTTACTTCTACGCCTCAGGAAGAACTCGCAAAAAAACTTGCAGAGCGTTCGGGTTTGAATTACACATTTTTCAGCAATTCAGGCACTGAAGCAAATGAAGCTGCTATTAAATTTGCAAGGAAATGGGGAAAAGGAAGATTTGAAATTATAGCAACAGAAAACGGATTTCACGGCAGAACATTCGGCAGCCTCTCCGCCACAGGGCAACCGAAATTTTGGGAAGGATACGAACCGTTAGTGCCCGGTTTTTCCCACGTGAAGTTTGGCAGTATTGTGGCGATACATGAAAAGATAACTCCGAATACCGTTGCCATTATTGTTGAAACTATACAGGGAGAAGGCGGAGTAAATGTTGCCCCCGAAGGCTATATAAAAGCTTTAAGGGAATTATGTACGGAAAAAGAAATACTGCTGATAATTGATGAAGTTCAGACTGGCATAGGCAGAACAGGTAAATTCTTTTCATACCAGTATGAAAATATCGTTCCGGATATAGTTACAACAGCAAAAGGTATTGCAAACGGCCTGCCTCTTGGGGTTACAATATGCTCCAAAGAGGTAGCAGATGAAATAAAGCCCGGCAACCACGGTTCAACATTCGGCGGAAACCCCGTTGCAATTGCAGCCGCTAACAAAGTAGTTGATCTGCTTGATGAAGATCAGCTTAAAGAAATTGCGCAGCTTGGCACTACACTGCAGGATGCGCTGCACGGCTTAAATTTACAACAAATAAAAAACATCAGAGGTAAGGGACTAATTATAGGAGTTGAATTTACCGAAGGAATTTCCTCTAAAGAAATTGCGTTAAAGCTTCTTGAAAATGGATTTCTCGTTGGTACTTCAGGTGATTCCGTATTAAGAATTCTTCCTCCGTTTATTATTACACAAACGGAGTTGATGAAATTTCTTTCGACATTCAGAGCAATTGTTCAGGAAATTTCCATTAAATAGTCAATTTTAAATTAAAACCTGGTGGTTATATGTCCGCAAAACTTAAAAGATTAAACAGAATAAAAGAGTTACTAAACTTAAAAAACATTTCATCCCATGAAGGCCTTGTAGGGCTTCTTGGAGAAGAAGGCATACAGGTAACGCAGGCTACCTTAAGCCGTGACTTTGCAGAGCTTGGAGTGATAAGAACATTTACAGAACGCGGGCCGCGCTACATACTTGATGCGCATGAATCCGGAAAGCAGATTGCAAAACTTATAGGCTTTGAAATATTAAGCGTTGAACATAATGAATCGCTGATTGTAATAAGAACGCTGGCTGGCAGGGCCCAGGGCATTGCGCATTTTGTTGACAGGCTTAACAACCCTGAGATACTTGGAACCGTCGGCGGCGATGATACGGTTTTATTAATACCGAGTTCACAGAAGAGTATTCCAAATTTAGTAGCGTTAATAAAAAAGATGATGACCGAGTTAGTCGGTGATAAAAATTAAAAAATGTAAGGAGAAATGAAAATGGCTAAAAGGAAAATCGTTGTTGCTTATTCCGGTGGTTTAGACACCTCCGTAATGGTAAAATGGTTGAAGGAAAAGTATGATGCAGATATAGTTACAGTTACCGGTTTTCTGGGACAGGTAAAGGAGATTGAAGGAGTAAAAGAAAAAGCATTAAAGACCGGAGCCATTAAATCTATTGTTCTTGATTTAAGAGAAGAATTTTTAAAGAATTATGTCTGGAAAGCGTTAAAAGCAGGCGCGTTGTACGAAGGTGCCTACCCGATGGCTTGCGCCATAGGCAGGCCTTTGCTTGCAAAAATGCTTGTTGATGCAGCAATTGAAGAAGGTGCAGATTCAGTTGCGCACGGATGCACAGGAAAAGGAAATGATCAGGTAAGATTTGAGGTTGGCGTTCAGTCACTCGCTCCCCAGCTTGATGTTATTGCACCGCTTAGAATGTGGGAATTCAAAAGCCGTGAAGAAGAAATGGAATATGCAAAGAAACATGACATTCCTGTAAAAGCTACAAAAGATAATCCTTATTCTATCGATGAAAATCTCTGGGGTATTGCTATTGAATGCGGCGTTCTTGAAGACCCAACTGCCGCGCCGCCTGATGATGCTTACCAGATTACAGTTGACCCGAAAAAGTCGCCTGATACTCCTGCTGTAGTAACAATCGGTTTTGAAAAAGGCGTTCCCGTAAGTTTGAATGGCGTTGAATTAAGCGCATTGGAACTTGTATCCCAGTTAAGGGATTTGGGCGCAGCATACGGAGTAGGCAGATTAGACTTAATTGAGAACAGGGTTGTCGGTATAAAATCAAGAGAAATTTATGAAACACCTGCCGCAGTTATTTTGCACCAGGCGCACTCTGAACTTGAAAGATTAATACTTGATAAAGAAACTTTCAGGTACAAGCAGAATGTTGCAAATAAAATGGCTAATTTAATATACGATGGTTTATGGTTTTCGCCATTGTTTAAGTCACTTTGTGCATTTGTAGATGCCACACAGGAAAATGTTTCAGGCGAAGTTAAGCTTGAACTTTATAAAGGAAGTATCAAAACATTATCAAGAAGTTCTATTTACAGCCTTTATAATAAAAATCTTGCAACTTATACATCGGAAGATACTTTTGATCATAAAGCATCAGACGGTTTTATTAAAATATACGGACTTCCATACAAGACAATTGCACTTGTTAACAGCCCGGTAAAAGAAGAGGTTATAGTTTAATGTTGTGGGGCGGAAGATTCAAGGAAAAATTAAATTCTAAAGCGCTGAAGTTTTCTTCTTCGTTAAAGTATGATATAAATCTTCTTAGTGAGGATATTGAGGGCAGTATTGCACAGGCTGAAATGCTTGCGACAGTAAATATTATATCAAATGATGAAAAAGATAAAATTGTTTTTGGGCTTAAGAAAATTGAGGATGAATGGAACAATAATACATGGTCCCCTGATCCTGATAATTATGAGGACGTTCATTCTGCAATTGAATCAAGGCTTTTTGAGTTAATAGGCGATGCTGCCGGTAAACTGCACACCGGCAGGAGCCGTAACGATCAGATTGCAACTGATTTAGCGTTATGGGTAAGAAAAAACAGCAGTTTAATATCTGAGTTGCTTTCCACATTCCAGAAAACGCTTCTTGAAATATCTTCCGGCAATACAGAAACCTTAATACCCGGTTACACTCACTTTCAGCGCGCACAGCCCATTTCATTAGCTTTTCATCTGCTTGCATATATAGAAATGCTGGAGCGAGATAAATCAAGATTTGAATTTGTCGGGCAATCGGTTAATCAATCCCCTCTTGGTTCCGGCGCTATGGCAGGTTCAACACTTCCGCTTGACAGGAACTTAACAAGCAAAAAACTTGGCTTTACGGAACCTACAGGCAACGCATTGGATTCCGTTTCCAACCGTGATTTTATACTTGACTTCCTTAACGCTTGTTCTATAGGAATGATGCACTTAAGCCGTTTCTCCGAAGAGCTTGTTATATGGTCAACTTCCGAATGGAATTTTATAAAGCTTAGCGACAGCTTTACTACCGGATCATCCTTAATGCCGCAAAAGAAAAACCCGGATATGGCTGAACTTATAAGGGGTAAAACGGGACGGGTATATGGCAATTATATAGCATTTATCTCAACTATGAAGTCGCTTCCGTTAAGCTACAACCGTGACCTTCAGGAAGACAAGGAGCCTTTGTTCGATTCTTTTGCGACATATTCCGATTCTCTCGAAATTATTAATGGCATGCTCCTGTCTGCCGAATTTAATAAAAGCAGATTCATAGAGGAATTAAAGGGTGATTTTTCCCTTGCTACAGACCTTGCCGACTGGATTGTTCAGAAGCAGGTTCCGTTCAGGGAAGCGCATAAAATTGTGGGTAACTTAGTTCAGAAGCTGGAAAGCGAAGGAAGAAACTTTAAGTCGGTAACGTTAAGTGATTTGAAATCAATATCTTCTGTGTTTGATGAAACGGCTATGGAATGTTTACAAATGGAGACAGCACTGCGCCGTAAAAAAACTTATGGCTCCCCCAACCCGGCTATTGTAAAAAACAGAATTGAATTCTGGAAGAAAAAATTGAGCTGATTATTCCGGTTCTTTTTCTTCGAGGACATAGGAATTATAAATTATATAATATTCCTGCTCCCATTCATCTTCTCTTGCAAAACGCCGCATTTCTCTTCTTTCAATGCGCGGCATAATTTTATGATTGCGAATTTCAATTCCTTTTTTCAGATTAGAATCTTCCATCTGAAAGGCTTTTTTATTGGATGACAATTTCTTATCCATACGTACCTCAGAAAAATTGATTTTTACTCACAATGTCAAATAATTATATCAATTTCACGTAAAAATACCGAATATTTCGATATCCCCACGTGATTACATATACAGTATTATAATCGCAAAAACATGTATAAAGTTTAGTTTTTTCAAATATAGATGTATATTCCGTCACCTTTTGCTTGCCGCGATTATGTAATCCTTTATGAAAATAGAACCGGTTATTTTAAGCCATACTGAAAAATAAGCACTCATTTCCCGGGCTTAAAGTTAGACTAAACCAATTATTTAAATATTAAGTAGATGTTATTTAAATATTAATTAATCTCCCTAAGTTCATTAATTATATCACATTATACAGTTGAGTTGTGATTAAATTCAGCACTTTTGTACAATAAAGTATTTTATTAAATCGCAACCTCTTATTCACCGCCGGCAGTATTTTGATATTGTTTTTCCTGAGTCTTTTCAAATCTTTCTCTTTCTGCAGGTATTCCACCCTTAATGTATTCTTCATCCCGGCCTATTTACAACAAGTACATTTTAAGTCATGCCGGGAATGATGTATAGAGGTGTACTTTCAAATTATGAAGCACTTGTTTCAGATTTTACGTGTGACAAGTAATAATTGTTTTTTACAAAATTAAAATTATTTTTCGCACCATTGCGGATGATTTTAATTCCTTTCTTTAAATGTTATATATAATTATTCCATAGTTCACCGGCTTAATGGAGGACTATATGATTAGTAGCGGATTCTAATTAATAATCTTCTAACAACTAATAAAGGTAGCGTAATGAAAAAAAACTTTCTTTTCATCACTGTCTGTATATTGTCGGCATTCCTGTTCCTATTGCAGTTAAATTGTTCACCTAAAAAGACAATGTCGAACGATGAACTAATTGCAAGGGGAAAATACTTAGTAAATTTTGGCGGCTGTAATGACTGCCATTCTCCAAAACTAATGACTCCCATGGGGCCTGCGGTTGATACCACTAAGCTGCTTTCCGGCTACCCTGCTTCCCAGCCTGTATTACCAATAGACTCAGGTTTAATTACACCCGGCAAATGGGTACTGACAAATGATGAATCATTAATTTGGGCCGGGCCGTGGGGAATTTCTTTTTCCGCAAATATTACTTCTGACTCCTCCACCGGCATAGGCGCATGGACACTGGATAATTTTATAAGCACTATGCGGACGGGAAAGCATCTTGGTAACGGCAGAATGATTTTGCCGCCTATGCCCTGGGACGGCGTAGGCAAACTAACAGATGATGACCTGAAAGCTATGTTCACTTACCTGCAAACCGTACCAGCAATAAATAACAGGGTGCCTAACCCTGTACCGCCGAATATGATTACCGGTTCCTCCAAGAAAAAATAACTACGAGGGAGCTTCGGCTCCCTTTATAATCGTGCTTTAATGCAAGGCCGCATACCATATACAATGACTAATGTTATAAAGAATTAACTTACAACTCATTGACAATAATAAATATCTTTCTTAATATTCATTCGTGGGTCTTAGTATTTTAGTTCAGGGTATATTACCAATTAAAGGGTCTTCTCCCGAAGGGATGGATACCAATATCCTTGTTTCAGATGTAGTTTCTTTATTAACTATTATTCAGGAGCAGGTGTGAAATATTTTAATTGCTCTGTGTTTTCTCTTTGTATCTTTTCTTTTATCGTTTTTACTTTCCAAAGTTGTACTAATCCAATAAGCCCGGCTAACGGCTTTACTCTTTCTGTGGCAGATGTCTCATGCACCGAAGCATGGCTTAACCTGCATGTAAATACCGCACCTGCTATTATTACAATAAATAAGAACGGCGCTGCATTATTTACGATGAAAGTTACCACCCGTGATACTACTATTTATGACAGTACCCTCTCCCCGGGTAAAAACTATACATATCAGGCCCTTGTTACGGGTATAAAAAGTAATCAGGCCACAGCTAGAACTATGGATACTACAAGCCATAATTTTAGATGGCAGTTATATACTTTGGGTGATGCACTGGCTGGTAACGGCAGTATGCTTTATGATGCTGCAATAATTAATGAAAATGATATCTGGGTTGTTGGGGAAATATATCTTAAGGATTCTGTACAGATGTATAATGCCGCTCATTGGGATGGACAAAAATGGAATTTAAAAAGCATTTATTTTAACTATAACGGTCAAAATTTAATAAGTACCATACGGGCTGTTTATGCTTTTAATGCAAATGATATTTGGTTTGGCATGGGAAGCATGATTCATTGGAATGGGAGAACATTTGAATCTATTTCAAATGCATCTTCCTTTCCTTCATTAGTCAATAGAATATACGGCACATCAGACAATGATTTATACGTGATAGGGAACAGCGGAAATATAGCAAGATATAACGGTACTTCCTGGAGTAAGATACAAAGCGGTACTACTTTGTATTTATTGGATATTTATTCCAATAACAGTAATGATATTTATATAGCCGGAGGAAACTTTTTAAATTATGACGGAATTTTATTGAAAGGCACTAATGATAGCTTCCAGACTTTAAATGAAGGTAAAAATATAACTGCTGATCAGTTATTTCATCCTTATTTTAGCGGCTTGGCAAATACTATATGGGTAAGTAGTAATGGCAGCCTTTACTTTGGAGGTAATTTCCTATACAGATATAAATTTGGACAGTATAATTTAGTAAAGACTTTACCGGGCAATTATTTTGGCGGCAATGCCACAGGACAATATTGGGGTTTTATATCTAAAATACGGGGTAATGCCGATAATGATATATTTATGGCTGGTGAAGGTAATACCGTAAGGCATTTTAACGGGGTTACATGGCAGCAGCTTGGAATGCCATATGATTATAACAGCCCATATTTGTGGCTTTCAATTAATGTAAAAAACAATACAGTAGCTGTAGCAGGATATAAAGATCGAAATGCAGTTGTACTAATTTTAAAAAGGCAATAAATCAGGAGGAAATTTAAGCCAATATAAATAATTAATTCCCCGGTGCTGGTGACACCGGGGAGTTGAATGCATATTTGAAAGGAACGTCTCTGTGAAAAGATGCGGTTTTGCTAACCGCTTATCTATCCTTTTTTTATATGTACTTCAAATTTAACAATTCACTGCAAAGAAACACATTAAAGGTAAAAAAATGAAACGATTAATTTTTACACTTGGAATTGTAATCTTTTTTCAGTTCTTACTTATTGGACAAAATAACCATACCTACGGACCAGTTCGCGATCAACATTGGGCTGATGTTCAAGACCCCAACGGCGGTGATCACTTTGTGGGTAGAAACTCAAATGGTCAAGGAATTACATATTATAATTTTGTAAATTGGCAGTGGACATATAACAATATCCCAAATGCTACAAATTTGACCTCAATTAATATCAAATTCAAAGCTCAATATGAAGATTATTCAAGTCATGCATTTCATTTTACTTTACACTATATCGAAAGCAATTGGAGTGGTATTGATCTATCTTACTATTTTAATCAGGTTGGATACAATAATAATAGAAAAGTATTTGAAGATAACGTTTCATCTGATGCCGGCGGGGTACTTACTTATAATAAAACAATAACAAGCGGGGCATTATTTGATTCAGTTCAAGCAGCAATTACAAGAGGTAGATATTTTGTAACTCTGGCATTTAGGAGTGAGGACGGCACTTCACCATGGTGGGAATTATATCCATATGATGGAAATGTAACACAATCAGATAGTCCTTCAATTGATCTAACCCTTAATTTTACAACTATCAATCAAAATTACCAATTAGTTAATAATATTGAAAGTTCGGAAAATTATGGAACTTTAAAATACTTCAATAATTCAAATAGCACTTTCGGAGCCGATAGCTCCGGTATGATAGTCGGGCTTGATCCCAATTGTAATTATTCCATAAGGACAAATGAACTACCCTTT
>JARLHB010000197.1 GCA_031292465.1 Ignavibacteriaceae bacterium | reverse complement strand
GGTTATAAGGGCAGACTTTTTCCCAGCATGGAAAACATTCAAGATCCTACCCGAATATGCATAAAATTGCTTCTGAATATGAAAACAAATAGTTTTATTTCAAAACGAATTTTCCTTGTATGACTAGTAGTAGAGCATGTAGATCAGGCAGAGCGCTAAATTCTGATAGAGCTTTTTCGATAATAATTGAGATAAGATATATACAAATTTGAATATAATAAGAAAGATTTAATCTTTAGAGGAAGGAGGGGTATAACAATGGTAGAAGATGAAAAACACGTTTCGTTAAAAAAGTATTGGAAATATACCATAAAGAATTACAAAATCTTTTGGCAAACGAAGATAAATATGTTTTTGTCTTTTTCGGTTCAACCATATGGAAGTTCACTCATCAAAACCACTTCCATTCTTTATAATTCCAAGTTTGGGTTATGCCTGTATAATTACAAGCCGATTCAATAAATGTTTCGATTTTTGAAACTATTCCGGGGAAATTAAAATCATTATTAAGCAGTCGTTTCTTCAGGAAAGCAGGCCACAGAGTTTGCAGGTTTTCATCATTCTTAAAATTATCACGAAAAACAGACCGGCGCTTATCGATTGAAGTCTGCCCGTTATTAAATGTTTCTGTTAAAGCCTTATGCAGTGTAAAAAGATCAAACTCTTTACCTGACGCAAAGAAATGAATATCGTAAAAATCTTTCATCCTGCTCGTGGCAATGCCGAGAGAAACAATAGCCTCAAATTTTTCTGCTACTGCAGATTCAAGCGAATATACATTCAGGTGAGGGGCTTCATAATCAAGCAATGTGGGATAATCCATTATTACCGAACCCGGATAAATAACATCGCCAAACCCGATATCAATTTGTATTTTTTGTTTTACACTGCCAAGCCCGGCGGTTATTTTAATCCTTACGCCGTTATATTCGTCCTGCTCTGTTATTTCTTCCGCCGTAACTGAATCAGGGTCAAATACTAATCCATCGTCAAAATTAATTATAGCAATCTCTTTAAAAATTTCTTTTAATGAATCCGCTTTATTCGGCAGGCTGCTTCCGAGCAGGTCGATATCTTTTGTAGGGCGCAGCCTGCTTATATCATGTGCAAGAAAAAGGAGAGCGCCTTTTAGTACAAAGTTATTTGCATAGACGGATTTTGAAATTCTGAATAAAAATCTTTCCTGGATATATTGAAGCAGTACCGAATTAAACTCAAGAGAATTCTTTTTTGAATAGTTGTTTAATTTTTCTTTTACGGATGCTGCGATATTTGTAATCCCTTTTTTAGCCATCAGCCGACGATTGCCTTAACATAAGGCAGTATTTTTTCTTTTACTTTTAGAATCTCTGCATATTCAAACAGCTTATTTATATCCCGTTTCTTCAGTTTCAGGTAATTCTTAAGCGATTCAATTATAATATCATCGCCTATTTTATTCCCGTAACGGAACAGGTCGCATATTGTCTTTTCCCGGTTATATATTCTTATTAGCCCGCTTTTGGTATCAATTTCACTTATCCCGGTTTCATAATATTTATGGGGGAAATAGGATACCTGAATCGGGGGGTAATCAAGCTTAAAGCCGGGCGTATTGTGGGGAACCGCCACAGTAATGTATGCCGGATTAAATGTTGTAAGTTCGTAATAAGCTGCGGCGGAAGTAAGGCAGATAACAGCTTTATTATAGGAATTGCAAACATCCGCAAAGCTGCTGTTTTCGTCCCATGGATAATCCACAAGCTTATAAAGGCCGGGTTTAATTTTTTCTATTACTCCGTCTGCAACTGCTTTGGCAATTGTTCTTGTCTGCACGCCGTTATTGCGGAGTTCCTGCATTCTGGCAAAGCCGTTATGATCTCTAAATATTTTTTGAAAATGATTCATATTAAAAATAATAGTACATGGATTAAAATTAGCCATTATCATAGTTGATTTTCTAATTCCTCAAGAATGTCTTTCAGGTCGTCAACAATAGCTTCAAGCTCTGCAATAGCTTCGCTTGCCAAAACCTGCGTCTTGGGTAATTCTTCGGCATTTTCAAGGAATTCATCTCATAATCACATGATATCAAGTTTATAATTGTGCTCTTTTATCTGATCGAGAGTGAACTTTCTGAATCGGCCTTCTTCGACAATGTCGGTACGCATGCTTTTGCCATTATGGGCTGGGGAGATACTGTAAAAGTATTAAAAGATTAATTTGCACTAATGTTTATCATATTATAACCATATTTATAACATGGAATAAACCGGTACCAACCTGGCAGTGAATTATTGTTAACCTTAACATTTCACTTCTAATTTTCGGCAGCATATCCCGTTTGCTGCCGTTTTATAGTCTTACTATATTTGCATCAAAACTTGGATAAATATCGCAACAAACAAACTAAATATCGATAAGCTTAAGACTCATTTTGAAAAGCTGTCAATCTTTATTAATAAAGATATTTTCAGCTTCTACAAAATTATTGAGCCTGATATAAAAGCTTCAACAGTAAACTGGAGAGTGTATAATCTTGTGCAACTTGGAGTATTAAACCGGGTTGGCAGAGGTAAATTCAATATGAGTGCCACAAAGAACTATTTACCAGAATTACCACCTAAAATATATTCTCTTAATAAAAAGTTAAAAAATCAGTTCCCGTTTCTTACCTTTTGCCTGTGGGATACTTCTGCCTTAAATGAATTTATGATTCAACAGCCTGGGAATTTTTATTTACTTGTTGAAGTTGAAAAAGAATCCATGGAATCTATTTTCTATTTCCTAAAGGAAAATAAATATCCGGTATACTTAAACCCAGGTAGTGATATTATCAACAAATATTTATCTTCAGAAAAAAATGCCACTATTGTTAAACTGTTAGTATCCGAAGCTCCGGTTCAATTTAGTAAAGATGTAAATACTATAACAATTGAAAAAATGCTTGTTGATATATATTGTGATGATAATATATTTTCTGCACAGCAAGGCTCTGAAATGAAAAATATTTTTAACGAAGCCTTTAGAAAATATACCGTAAATGAAAATCGTTTGCTTCGTTATGCTGCCAGAAGAAGGAAAAAAGAAGACCTTATTAATTATCTAAAAACAATTTCTACAAAACCTCCGGTCAAAAAGGATTTCGGCGCCAAAAGTAATTTGCTGCCATTTTATAGATTATGATAGATTTAGAATCAATAACATTAGAATGGATCAACAAGGTTGCTAAAGAAAACCGCAATGCTGACAAAATACTTGTCGAAAAAGTAATTCGTGCATTGCTTCTGGTTGAGGGATTAGCAAAACAAAAGCTGCAATTTGTATTTAAAGGCGGTACTTCTTTAATGCTTCTCATGAGTTCTACCAAAAGACTTTCTATTGATATAATTTTACCTGATTCGCCTTCTAATTTAGAGAAAAATTTGGATAAGGCAGCTTTGGAACAAGGCTTTATTAGAAAAGAACTGAATCAACGCATTACACAAACAAATATCAAAAAAGAGCATTATAAATTCTTCTATACACCTATCCATAAATCTACAGCCAGTGAAGAAAGTATTTTGCTTGATATTCTTTATGAAAAAGTAAATTACAATAATGTAATTCAAATCCCCATTCAATCTTCTTTTGTACCGGTTTCTTCAGAGCCGGTCAATGTCAGCGTCCCTTCTTTAGAAGATATTCTCGGAGATAAACTAACGTCATTTGCACCCAATACAACAGGCATTCCTTACTTTAAAAGTCAGGACAGCATGAGTATGGAAATCATAAAACAATTATATGATATTGGAAATCTGCTCGATGTTGTAAATGACATGAGAATTATAAAAGCTACTTTCTCTAATTTTGCAAAAGCCGAACTCGCTTATAGAAAACAGACAACATTAAATGAGAATGATGTGCTCGAAGATACTTACCAGACGTCTCTTTGCATAGCTCTTAGAGGTGCGGCTGGAAAGGGGGACTTTGAGCAATTATTATTAGGTATCCGGCGGGTAGTGCGTTTTATATTTTCAGAAAGCTACCATTTAGAAAAAACAATAACGCACGCTTCAAAAGCGGCTTACATTGCTGCACTTATAAAACACGATGCTAATAGAATTGAAAAAATTAATAATCCGCTACAGTTAAAAGACTGAATCATAAAAGCACCAATGAATACAAAACTAAACCTGCTAAAAAAGTCCAACCCTGAAGCTTTCTTTTATTAGTATAAAATTTATGAAATCAAATCCAGCACATAAATTAAGTATGTTATTCTGGCTTAATTTGACCGGAAATAATTTACAGGGAATAATTTGCAATAGTAATGCAGTATAGACTTTCTAAAATAAGCTATCGAATTACTTTAATATAATATGCCTACAATAACAAAACATCTTTGTTTTTAACAAAAGCCAAATCTACTTTAAGTTAGGCCACTAATTAATAATCGTAAAATTGTTAGCCATACTTATTAAATAATGGTATCCCATATAATATTAAGGATGATGAAGTCTTAAATGTTTAAGTAAATGGAATGCTTTATAAGAGCAGAACGTTTTAGTAAATCCGGATACCATTTCCAATAATAGACGATTGTAAATTATTTATAAATAACTGAAAAAATATTTCTTCAAAAAGAAATAACCTTAAATAAAAGCAGGCAGCTTTTCAAAACAAGGAAAGGGGGATTACAGGCATTTTCAACAGGAAAGAGATGAATTGACTATTTTGCTGATTAAGGGTAAATAGAATGATACCGGAATTATTCCTAATGGAGAAAAAAATCAATGAAATAACCAATATTGATTGGCAATTCCTTGTAATTAAAGGATTTTCCCATGAGATATATAAATATTTATCATTAAAATTTGTACCGCTTGAGGCCGAAGAGGTATTTAATGACAGCGGCAAACTAGTCCTGCCGAAAGTAAAATCTACACTTTCAACGACAATCGGGAGACTGTTTCAGACAAATATTAACACCAGGTATGTTATGTTATTTGAAACATTCAG
>JARLHB010000196.1 GCA_031292465.1 Ignavibacteriaceae bacterium | reverse complement strand
TTTTTTTATAAGGCAGGCGCTGAAGAATATCGGTATAGAAAATGTCAGCAGCCCTACTTTTGCAATAGTAAACGAATATGTTGGGAAATTCAAAATTTATCATTTTGATTTTTACCGGATAAATGATTCTGCCGAACTGTTTGATATAGGCTTTAACGATTACCTGAACGATGGCGACGCGGTTACATTTATAGAATGGGGTAATTTGATGCCGGCTATACTGCCGCACAAAAGGATAGAAATAAGTATCAATTTAAAAGACGACTTTTCACGAGAATTTATTTTTGAAAAATATGAATGAAAACAAACCAATATTATCTATAGAGACATCCGAAAGCTTATGCGGCGCGTGTGTCTATTTTAATGATGAGAAATTTTTTGAAGCAAGTATCCGTTTTAAAAATATTCATGCGGAAAAATTGTTTGAAACAATTGATTATGTAATTAAAACTGCCGGCATTGAAACAAATGATGTAGGTGCAATTGCAGTTTCGGCTGGTCCCGGTTCATTTACAGGTTTAAGGATAGGTATGTCTGCGGCAAAGGGAATAGCGTTCGGTTTAAGCCTCCCGATAATTCCAGTCCCTACATTTGAAGCATTAGCGCTGCAGATAGCGGCACATCTTCCGGACAAGACAGAGTTTATTATTGCCAATAAGGTTAATATGGAAGAAGTATATTATGCAAAGTTCAAAACTGTTTCTAATTTGTTAGACAGGTCTAATAATTATATATTTGCAGAGAATTTGAAAATTATAAACTTATCCGAATTAGATATTCTAAGTAAAGATTGTATGATATTCGGGAATGTAAATGTTTTTAAAAATGAAATTGATAAAGAAATAAAATTGAATTTACATTCCGGCGGAATAAAGTTAACAGCGCCTTCGCCTGTTTTTGTAGCAAGGTGGGCGGATTTATTCGGCTCTGATTTAGCAATGACGAATTATGATTACCTGGAACCTAATTATCTTAAGAACTTTATTATAAAGGAAAGAAAGAATGTTTAAAAAGATACTTCTGTTTCTGGCTCTCCTTTCAGCTTGTGTGTTCGCTCAGGCTATTGGCCCCAAAATTACTATACCACAGACTAATTATGATTACTCAACAGTACCGGAAAAATCTACAGTTCACCATGTTTATATGATATATAATTCCGGTGATGAAACTTTAAAATTTCTGGGTACAACTACATCGAGTAAGTCTGTTACTGCTGTCCTTAACAGGGTAACTCTCTCACCAACAGATTCTGCAAGGCTTAACGTAGGCTATACAAATGACGGAACTTTAAATGGTGCGGATAGTTATGTAACAATAAAAACCAATGACCCGGGTAATCCGGATATAAAGATTTATATTACTAAAGCTGATCCCAAAACTCCGACGTTGTCTTTTGCGCCGGGAGATTCATTAATGAGCCCTGTAATTTATTTGCCCGAGAATGAATTTAATTTTGGGAAAATGAAACAGGGTGATGTTGTAAAGCATACTTTTAAAGTTGTAAACAAAGGAACTGCCACACTAAGAATCAGGGATATCAGCACTTCATGCGGATGCACGGCGGCAGTTGTGAAAAACAAAGATATTCCTGCAGGGCAGGAAGGTGAAGTATTAGTGCAGTTTGATTCATCGGGAAAGCAGGGAAAGCTTGTACGTTCATTAACAATTTTTTCCAATGACCCGAGGAATATCTATAAAACAATTAAAATTTATTCGGAAGTAGAAGTAGGGAATAAATAAGCATGGCTTGGTTTAAGAGATCAAAAGAAAATATTTCTCCGGACTCACAAAAGAAAGATTTACCTGACGGATTATGGGAAAAATGCCCGAGCTGCGGAGAAATAATTCATAAAAAGCAGCTTGAATCCAACTTATGGACCTGCCTGAAGTGTAATTATCATTTCAGAATTGGGAGCGGAGAATATATAGATATTCTTCTAGATAAAGGCACCTTTAAGGAGATGGATAAAAAGATGCGTTCTGCAGATCCGCTTGGCTTTGAAGATACAAAGAAGTACACAGACAGAATCCAGGAGACTATTAAGAAACTTGGGCTTAATGATGCCGTTAAGACAGGCACCGGGAAAGTGAATGGTATAGATGTAGCTTTCGGCTGTATGGATTTTAAATTTATAGGCGGAAGTATGGGTTCCGTTGTGGGCGAGAAAATTGCAAGGCTTGTTGACAGGGCGTATAAAAATAAAATCCCATTAATTATTATATCTGCAAGCGGCGGAGCAAGAATGATGGAAGGCGCTTTTTCTTTAATGCAGATGGCAAAAACAAGTTCCCGGCTTGCAAGGCTTGCAGATGCTAAAATTCCATATATTTCTATCCTAACAGATCCAACGACAGGCGGCACTACTGCAAGTTATGCGATGCTTGGCGATATTCATATTGCTGAACCGCAGGCACTAATAGGATTTGCCGGGCCGCGGGTTATTAAACAGACTATAGGAAAAGATCTGCCGGCTGGTTTTCAGCGCTCGGAGTTCCTTCTTGAACAAGGCTTTGTCGATATAATTTCCTCGCGTAAAGATTTAAAAAATAATATTTCTAATGTTCTAACTTTAATAAGCTGAGGGAATTATCAAATCTGTATCAAGCGCTGAGAGTTTACGGCGCATATTAGCAAAAGAGAAGTCTGAAGGAAAAACTATCGGGCTGGTTCCCACTATGGGATTCCTGCATGAAGGGCACTTATCATTAGTTAAAAAATCTAAAGCAAAAGCAGATATAACAATTGTTTCAATATTTGTTAATCCAACCCAATTTGCTCCAAATGAAGATTTACTAAAATATCCCAGGGACATAAAACGAGATAAGCAGCTTTTAAAAAATGCCGGTGTTGATTATGTCTTTATTCCTTCCGCAGATGAAATATATCCCGAAGGTTTCCAGACTTTTGTCGAAGTAGGTAAAATTACAAAACATTTGGAAGGGGAAACCAGGCCGATTCATTTTAGAGGCGTTGCTACAGTGGTTACTATTTTGTTTAATATAGTCAGGCCTGACTATGCTTTCTTCGGCCAAAAGGATGCCCAGCAGGCGGCTGTAATTAAAAGAATGGTTAAAGACCTCAAATCGGGTATAGAAATTACTGTCTGCCCCATAATACGCGAGCAGGACGGGTTGGCAAAGAGTTCAAGGAATATTTATTTATCGCCGCAGGAAAGAAAAGATGCACTTGTATTAAGCCGTTCTTTAAAGATTGCTGAAAAACTGATTAAAGAAGGTAAAAGAAGTTCAGCGGTTATTATAAATAAAATGAATGAAGTAATATCCTTTGTAAATTCTTCAAAACTGGATTATATAAAAATTGTTGATGAAGAAAAATTTGAGGAAGTTGTAAAATTATCCGTCGGGGGAAAATATTATATTTTAATTGCCTGTAAAATAGGGAAGACGCGCCTTATAGATAATATTCTTTTTGGAATCTAGATTGTCCTTCTTTATTTATTAGGAAAACTCTTTTCATAGATAGTCCTTACGCCTATTAATACAAGTTCCGGTATATAATTGTATTCAAAATCCAAATAGGGAATAAGCTTTTCTGCATTGCCTCCCGTTATAAAAATTTTCAACTCTTGGGCTTTCATTTCAGATGTCAAATAATTAATCGTGCTTTTAATTGATCCAACTGCGGAATTTATTACGCCGCTTGCGATGGAAGAAGCAGTATTTTTACCAACAAAACCACTATATTGATTTTCAGAAACACCGGGAAGCTGTGCCGTTTTGCTATCAAGAGATTCAAACATCATTGTAATCCCCGGAGCGATAATTCCGCCGGTAAACTCGCCGGGAAAACTTACTATGTTTATGGTTGTTGCAGTGCCAAAGTCAATGGAGAGAATGTAAGTACCTGAATGAAAATTTTTATAATCTTCGGAATTCTTGAAAAGATAAAATGCACCTTCTGCAGAACAAAGCCTGTCAATGCCTAAAGTTTCCGGCGTATCATAAGATATTTTTAAATTGAAACCGGTATCTTTAGTAATGACAAATGGAGTAATACCTTTTATATCTTTGGATAAGGCAGATATATTTTTTGTTAAATCAGGCACAACAGAAGAGATTGCGATATGTTCAACGGAAATTGATTGCAGGTAAGAACTGACAGATTCAATGTTATTGAATAACATCCTTTTTATCAGCTTATCATCAGAAAACAGCCCTGTCTTGATATTCGTATTACCTATATCGCAGGCTAATAACATTTAGATATTTACATCCCCATAGTAAATTTTTTCAATTTTACCTTTATTCTTCAATAACAGGAAACCTTCCTCATCGATATCATCAAAAACTCCATATTTAGTTTTCTCGCCATCGGTAATGGAAATTTTTTCTCCGAGCAGCCCGCATTTAGCTTTCCAGTCTTTTAGTACTTCGGCTGGTGAAGCTTCAAATTTTGCAAGAACCTCTTCAAAATTATTAAGATACTCTGCTAAAACTCTTTCTCTTTCAACAGTTTCGTTTAGCTCTAATTTTATGGAAGTAGGAGTAATATTAAAATTGCCCTGGAACAGGATCTGATTAACATTTATGCCAACCCCGATTACAAGCCTTTCGATTTTATTCCCGCGGGAAACAGATTCCATCAGTATGCCTGCAATTTTCTTCCCGTTAACTAAAACATCATTAGGCCATTTTAATTCGGTTTTCAACTGATAAATATTCTCAATTGCATTTGCAACAGCAAGGGAAGCTGCAAAATTTAAAATATTAAAATTCTTTTCAAGATATTTTTTATTTGTCAGCAGTATGGAAAAAGTTAAATTATAACCTCTGGTGCTATACCATACCTTTTTATTCCTTCCATGGCCTTTTTCCTGCTTTTCTGCAAGCAGCACCGTACCATCAACACTGAACTTATTGCTTTTATTTAATAGGAAAGAATTGGTGGAATCAATTTCATCCGTATATATAAAATTCCTACCGATTATGTCGGTATTTAACTTAATATCAAAATTTTCAAGACTGAACAACTTTACCTCAAAATTCAATAGCCAAAAATAATCAAAATTTACAACAATTGTCAGATTAATTGTCAGTATAAATGCATGGTGGGACAAAAAGTCGTATAGTGCGCCAATATGTGATACTGCCGATAAATGAATGTGTATACTCTAACTTATTATTATATAATAAGTTATAAATATTTCGTTGCTTGGCATATTGATTGTTATAATAATACTGAATTTTTTACAAGGAGATAGATATGACATATATTAAATTTGGACCTGCTGGTGATTTTGAAGCATTTAATAAAAAAGTACATAACTTTTTTGATGAATTCCCGAATATTGGCCTTGATATAAATTATCCTATAAAACCAAGGACTAATTATTATACTGATGAAGAAAACGTATATCTGGACGTTGAAATTCCAGGCGTAAAAAAAGAAGACATTAAAATTTCATTAAAAAATAACGTTTTAACTGTTTCCGGTGAAAAGAAAGATTTATCACAGAAAAGTAAAGATGGCCAGATTTATAAATCCGAAAGAAATTTCGGGCCTTTTACAAGAAGCTATCAGCTTCCTGAAGGTCTGAATACGGATGATATAAAAGCGTCGTTTGAAGACGGAATTTTGAAGATAGTTGTTTCAAAAACCGTGAAAAATCAGGAACAGGAAAAAGAAATTAAAATTAACTAATAAAACTCAACAGAATTAAATCTGCTGTTAATATTACACATAGAAGGAGTGATCTAGAATGGGAAAAATAATAGGAATCGATTTAGGTACAACAAATTCCTGCGTTGCAGTAATGGAAGGCAACGACCCCGTTGTAATACCTAATTCCGAAGGTGGCAGAACAACACCGTCGGTAGTTGCTTTTACAAAAACAGGTGAAAGGTTAGTCGGCCAGCCTGCTAAAAGACAAGCAATTACTAATCCGAAGAACACAGTCTTTTCAATAAAAAGATTTATGGGAAGAGTAATAAATGAAGTTCAGGATGAAAAAACTAAAGTTCCGTATGAAGTAATTGCCGGCGATAACAGTTCGGCGCGTGTGCAGATAGGCGACCGTGTTTATTCACCGCCTGAAATAAGCGCAATGATATTACAGAAGATGAAAAAGACTGCTGAAGAATATTTAGGCCAGGAAGTAACGGAAGCTGTTATTACGGTTCCTGCTTATTTCAATGACTCACAAAGACAGGCAACTAAGGATGCAGGAGAGATTGCAGGATTAAAGGTTAGAAGAATTATAAACGAACCTACTGCCGCAGCTCTTGCTTACGGATTGGATAAAAAGACCAGAGACCATATCGTTGCCGTATATGATTTAGGCGGCGGTACATTTGATGTTTCCGTATTACAGCTTGGCGACGGTGTATTTGAAGTTAAATCCACTAACGGTGATACACACCTTGGCGGTGATGATTTTGATCAGAGAGTAATTGATTTCCTTGCCGATGAATTTAAGAATCAGGAAGGTATTGATTTACGAAAAGATCCTATGGCATTGCAAAGATTGAAAGAAGCTGCAGAAAAAGCAAAGATTGAACTTTCATCTTCCTCTACAACAGATGTTAATCTTCCGTTTATCACGGCAACACAGGACGGCCCAAAACATCTTAATGTAAATTTATCAAAATCAAAATTTGAACAGCTTATTGATGATCTTGTTCAGCGTACCAAGATACCATGCGAACAGGCTATTAAAGATGCCGGTTTATCGGCTTCTGAAATCAGCGAAGTTATACTTGTCGGCGGTTCAACAAGAATACCGATGGTTCAGGAACTTGTGAAAAAGATTTTCGGAAGAGAACCGCATAAAGGCGTTAACCCGGATGAAGTTGTTGCAGTTGGCGCAGCTATCCAGGGCGGTGTATTAACAGGCGAAGTAAAAGATGTTCTTCTTCTTGATGTAACTCCATTATCGCTTGGTATTGAAACACTCGGCGGTGTAATGACAAAATTAATTGATGCAAACACAACTATTCCTACAAAGAAGAGTGAAGTGTTCTCAACAGCATCAGACAGCCAGCCTTCTGTAGAAATAAATGTTCTGCAGGGTGAACGTCCTATGGCTGCTGATAACAGGACGCTTGGCAGATTCCATCTTGATGGCATTCCACCTGCACCAAGAGGCGTTCCACAGGTTGAAGTAACATTTGATATCGATGCTAACGGAATTCTTCACGTAGCTGCAAAGGATAAAGCCACAGGTAAAGAGCAAAGCATCAGAATTACATCTTCCAGCGGTTTATCACCGGATGAAGTTGAAAAAATGAAGAACTCTGCAAAAGAACATGCAGCCGATGATAAGAAAAAGAAAGAATCCGTTGACGTTAAGAACCAGGCTGATTCGCTTGTGTTCCAGACAAAGAAACAGATTGAAGAGCTGAAAGATAAAATTCCGGCAGATGCAAAATCGAAGCTTGAAGCTGAGATTAAAAAGCTGGAAGATGCAATTGCTTCCAATAGCACGGAGCAAATGAAATCAGCTACCGAGTCTTTGAATAAAGTATGGAACGAAATAGCCTC
>JARLHB010000195.1 GCA_031292465.1 Ignavibacteriaceae bacterium | reverse complement strand
GTTTAATTTTTGTTTTTGAAATGATGAAATTAGCGGTGATTTTGAATTTTTACTCAAAATGAAAATACTTCCTTTTTGGTAACAATATTAATCTAACCTTCTTCGGCCGTATTGTCAATGTTTTTTTTTGAGTGTTTTTATTAATGGTGATAACGTGCATGAATATTTTATTAAGTTTCAAGCAAGCGGGTATTCTGTATGGTTATAAAGAATTTATTTCTGTTATAATTTGACTAATAATCTTATTTGTAGCTGTAACGGGAAACTCTACATAAATTATATCCCGTAACCAAGAAGAACGGAAAATGAACTTAATTTTATATTTTTAACTTCACCATCAAAAAGGCTGTTGCTGAATTTACTTAATCCGTAATCGTACATTACATTTATGGTAATGTATTTCTGAAAATTAAATCCGGCTCCGATAACAAAGCTGACTTCGGGGCTGTTAACATCTTTGGAGTAAATCGCCTTATAGTACATTTGACGAGGAGATGAGTAATAATCTTTATAATTATATAGATTATCAATTGTGCCACTTAGAAAAAATCCTAATTCAGGCCCGGCATAAATTCTTGGCTTTGAGTAAAACTGCCTGAAAGTATATTGAAATTCAATCGGGACATTAAGTAAATTTACAAATATGTCCCTATTATAATAATATGATAATGGGATACTAAACTGGCCGAAACTGCCGCTAAGTGAATTATAAAATAGCCCTGATTTTAGTCCTATATTATTATTAAAGTTCCAGACAAAAGACAAGCCGGCAGAATAATTAACCATTACAGTGCTGGTTGCCTTAGTGTTGTTTAGCGACATAAACAGGCAGGATGTATTTATCCCTCCGGCCAGTTCAATGGATGAAAACCCGTGATAATTAAAATTCTTTTCATTAAAAATATATTGCTGACAGGATCCTGTTGCTGTGCCGATTACAGCACCGCCCAGGCCAAACACAATTGCTCCGGCAACTGCTGTAATTTCCGGCGGTATATATTCCTGGTCGCCTGAAGAGAAGTCGGTTTTCCTAATAGCGAACAAAACGCCGGCCATGGCACTAAAAGCTGCTCCTTCTCCTGCACCTTTAAAATGGTTGTTAAATGAAATTGTATTCACGTTGCCGGTAGGAAGTGAGATATCTTTTTGTACCAGTGAAAATTCCGGGACAATGTTATTTATAAATACCGAATCATTTTGGGTTACAAGTCCTTTTGATGAAATTATATCTCCATTATTTAAGAGAATAGAATGTATGGCCCCATTTGTAAAATCTGTTTGTGTATATATTTTTTTAATATCTGAAATCATATATACTGTTTTGTAATCTTTAAGCCCCGGCAGTACTTTGATTGTGAAAGACACTGAATCAGGCTTTACAATCATTTTTTCAGCATCAAAAGCACTATCACCATTTGTTACTACTTTCACCGAACGATCATTAACTTTTTTATTAACCTCGTTGTAAAATTCTTTAGGCGATTTAAAATCATTTATAGTGTACGTATTTACACAGCCGGTAAAAAGTAAAATTGAACTGCTGATTATGAAAAGAAAGTATTTCATCAGTGCCCCCAAATTGTGATTGGTCTTTAAAAGATATATTACACATAATATCTTGTTAAAAATTAGTAAATATTAACTAAAATATCAAAGACCGAAGAATCAATTAGAAGAGTTTATTGGACTGAATGATGAGACGGGTTTGTCTAAAAAAAAGAGTCCATACATGCTTCTCAGTATATATGGACTCTCTTCAGGATTTTATCCTAATTAGGAAAGCGACATTTGTCGTTATTTCAGTAATACCATCTTTTTAGTAAGCAAATAATTTCCCGCCCGTAACTGGTAAAAATATACTCCGCTTGTAAACCGTTTTGTACCTGCATTAAACAGAGGGTTAAATGAAATTGAATGTACGCCGGCGCTTTGGTATTCATTTACAAGTGTTGTTATTTCATTACCAAGTATATCATATATTTTCAGCGTCACTTTGCTGCCTGATGCCAACTGCCAGTTTATAGTTGTTGAAGGATTAAACGGATTCGGATAATTCTGTTCAAGCAAAGTCGTTTTCGGAATTGAAGAAGACTCTGTTTTTACATCTGTAACGCGGCTGCCGATAACAAACCAGACAGGATATGTCGCATCATTAACATATTGTGCTGCGGTTCCTGTACCGGTAAGAAAATCTGAGCCAAGCTGCATTTGATCAATTACGTCATGGTTTGAAACTACATTATGATAAACAATAGATTTGTCATCACCGGAGTAGGACGGGTAGCCAAGATCGGTTAATGTACTATCGACAATGCCTATATCGCCGGTATTAAAGTCAGCCGCTTTTACTATATACTGGCTGGTAGTATTATTTACATAATCAAATGTGAACCGTGTTTGAGTAGTTTTTGAAAATGACGGGTTGTCAACGTCTATACCTTCCGGCTGTGCAGGGAAAACAACTTCCATACTACCTGTTTGAATATTAAGAAGATTTATCGTCCAATAAGAAATCTCACCGGTAGCGCCCTTCATAACATTATATGAATCGAACAAAAGGTACTGGCCTGTAAGATCAAAGGACATAGCATCTGCATATAATGCTGTGGAAGCATTGGTACCGTCATAAGACGGTGTCTTAATTTTGAAGGTCTTGTTATTGGAACTATTAGTGATGTCAAAATAATAAATAGTTGTATCTGCGTATTTGGTTGTTAAAGTGTAAGTATTTGCGCCTGGACCAATTGCGACACTGCCCCAAATACCTTTGCTGTCTATTATCTCTTCACGCGGGTTTTTTGGATCAGCATAGACTGACCTTAAATTATTATTCCCATCAACAAACAAAATAAACCCGGATGTATCTGAAACTGCAGGCCTGTTGAAAACAGATGTTTGTGATAAGGGCGAAGGATTTAACTCCGCTGTTGATGTTAAATAAAGAGAATTTGCATCGCTTGTAGCCGCATTAACATACAGCAGATAATTTTGTCCTACTAACTGTGTAGAAACCGGTACCGGGGTAGGAGTACTTTCCGTTATACCAACATTATTCCACGCATTTTGAACTGCTGTTAACTCATCGCTTGAAGAGCCGTATAATTCTGTTGCGGCTTTCTCGGTTGCAATCCTTTCATCAACAAACTGTGACGAGCGTGTTAAATAAGAAGTCTCTGCCAGGTACCAGATTTTACCTGCGTGGTCCCTTCCAATTGTAGAGGCCACAAAATAAAATGCATGATTTGGAATTCCGCTGTTTGTATGTACACCGCCATTATCATCTGTTGTACTGTCATATTCGCTCATTTTTTCAGGCTGCCAGCAAGTATAGCTATTATCCGAACCTCCGTTATGAGGGTTACTCATATCACGAACGGCGCCCGAAGGGAATAAACTAAGATCATTCACTATTGCCGTACCAATTTGCCAGGATGTTGTATCTACAAGCTTGCCAAATACATCAGACATTGATTCGTTTATTGCTCCTGACTGATCCTGGTATTCAAGGTTTGATGTATATTGTGTAACGCCATGTGTCATCTCATGAGCCGCTATATCAAGCGCGCCGGCAAATGGTTTAAAATATGATCCGCCGTCTCCGTAACACATTACCTGCCCCGACCAGAAAGCATTAGGCATTGATTCGCTGTTTTGTGTAACGTGAATTATCGAATAAATTGTCATGCCCTTGTCATCGATAGAATTTCGGCTTTGTACATTACTAAAGTATTTATATGTGGTTACGGCGTTATAATTCGCGGAAACGGATGATGGATCAGTCCATTGGTTATCCGTTGAAGTAACATATTGATATTGTGTACCGCTTGATAAGTCATTATTTTTTAGATCCAAACATATTATAGCGCCTTTTGAACTATCGGGTAACTGAGACAGGGATGAATTAAACATAGGCTGGGAAGCATCTATCAAATAATAAGTGCTGCCAATCTGGTATGTTCCTACTGTCCTTGTTGATCCATTCAAATCCGTTGCGTCTGCAGTAGTTGGGCCGTCGTAACAAACGTTATTGTATGAGTTCAATATTGAACCGTTGTTTGCATCAATAAAATAGTACCAGTCCTGCGATAAGCCGGACCTTACTTCAACATGCCATGCAAGGTGCGGCTGCTGGTTTTTATCATACCAGATAATCTTTTTTGCTGCAGGGCCGGAATAATTAAGCAGTTTATTGAACTGGCTGGATAAGTTAGTAATTGTTGTGCGTTGCTGAAGGTTATTTACAGCCCCGATAATTGCGGATGCGGAACTTATTTTTCCGGTAATATCCATAATTTGTGAAGGGGTTGGGGCATATCTGCCTGTTAATGATATTACATTGCCTTGATTATTCAAATGCACGTACACATCTTTTCCCCACACATCAAGTCCCTGGTAGGTTTGGTTATAGCGTATATGAGTAATTCCGTAATTATCTTTCTTGGTGCCGGTTAATGAAAATTCATTTGCCGGGTCTGAAATTTTTAAGAGAGTTTTATGATTAGTTAAAAAATTCATTGCCTGAACTGACGGTATGCCTGTTGATTGCACCGTACTTGTCTTTTGCGCCGATGGCTGAACATCAATCAAACGCGGTGTGCCAAATGTTTTATCAAGAACAATTTTGGTTATTGAACTGTCATTTGCAGAAGTTGATTGAGACAAAGACAAACTGTGGAAAATATTTGCCGTCCCTGCCGATGCAGCCTTTTTATTAAGTGAATATAATTTTGCAGAGCCGGGTTTAACACCGACTTTGTTCAGAAAACTTAATAAATTTGAGGAAACGTTTGCGATAGTTGAACTGTTAACCTGATTTACAGCAGCAATTTTTTTTAAAGATTTTGCATTCTTTAATTTATTGCCGGTTTGCCCTGCAAAAGAATTAACTGTAACTAATAATATTAAAAGGAATAAACAGTATCTTATTGTTTTCATTATTTGTGCGCCCTTATTTTAAATAAACTCTTAATTTCTGAAATTAAATCTTTGATTGAATCCGGCATTTCAGCAGGAATTTCTGCTCCGTTGAATGAAATCTGGTTCAATTGTATATCTTTTATAATTACCAAATGTGTAGTATAATTCCCGCTATATTTATGACTATATGTAAAAAGTTCGGGGCACTTTATTATACTGTCGATTTTCATAATTTGCTCGTTGGACAACTTTAAAGAATCAGTTGTCTGCCTGCTTTTGTTTAATAGTTTGTTCCAAAAAATCACCTGTCCGCCGCTAAAAATTGTGAGCCCTGATTCTATTCCTGTAACTCCCCCCCCTGAGTAATAGTCTATCCTGTAGCTCTCATCCTTAACAGATTGGCTTGTTGAGGAACAGGAGATGAAAGGGAAAATTAAGATGGATAATAAAGTAATTTTAAGCAATTGCCGCATGGCTTTCCTCTGAATATTGAAAAAAGAAAAATTCAAGAATTGATATTAATAGATAAGAAGAAATATTTACATTGGCAAATAATCCCGTCACTAATTATAACAGATAATTAGGGTCAAAGGATTTTTTGGTGGCAAAAGAAAAGGTTAAATTACCAGTTACAATTTAAGTCCTCATTTGTTCTTTCTGCTAATTTATTCAACTCGCCTGCGATAATTTTAACAAAAGAGATTTTATACAATTCGAATTAATTACTCACGTTACGCAAAAACAATTTATTCTAAAGTAAATT
>JARLHB010000194.1 GCA_031292465.1 Ignavibacteriaceae bacterium | reverse complement strand
TTAAAACCCCGGAGGGGTGACATGGTGTGTTACAACATGCCGCATCAATGATGCTCTTTAACTTTAACGGGACATAATTAAACTACAGACATTCCGCGGCTATGCCGCTATTATTTTTAGATACTATATTAGAATAAGGTACCCATATTCATATTAGAAAATGCAAAAGATATTTTAATTTAGAACAACCGGTGTTAATCTATATTTAGTTATATATACACAACCTTAAAGTTGTGGTAATTATTGATAAACTATTAACTTTATATCGTTTATAAGTGAAGAATGAATCCGCAATTAATAAGAAAAAATACATATTTAAACTAAAATTTAACGCACATAAATAATATGATAGAAAATACAGAAATAGCAAGGATTAGAAGAGATTACAAACTTGCTGAACTTAACGAATTTACTGTTTTTGACAATCCATTTAAACAGTTCTCTAAATGGATGGAAGAAGCGGTAAAATCAAATATCATTGATCCCAATGCCATGGTACTTGCCACTGCTGATAGAAATGCTCATCCTGCTGCAAGGGTAGTGCTGCTAAAAGGGTTCGATAGCGAAGGTTTTGTCTTCTTTACAAATTATGAAAGTAAAAAAGGAAAGAGCCTTATAGTTAATCCCAATGCTTCAATTTTGTTCTTCTGGAAGGAATTTGAAAGGCAGATAAGAATATCAGGCAGAGTGAAAAAAGTATTTCAGGCAGAGTCACTGGAATATTTTAATTCAAGGCCGTTTGAAAGCAGGATAGCTGCCTGGGCATCAAATCAAAGTAAAGTAATACCGGACAGGGAATATCTTGAAAAAAGGTTTAATGAATTAAAAGAGAAACATAAGGATGGGGAAGTACCGCTGCCGCCTTTCTGGGGAGGCTTTAAACTTTTTGCAGACAGTTTTGAATTCTGGCAGGGAAGAGAAAACCGCCTGCATGACAGGATATGCTATGAAAAGGAAAATAATAAATGGAAAATTTCAAGATTAGCACCGTGAAAACGGGATTTCCATAAAACATAATATTCCTTTCAGATATCGAAAGAAATACTTACTAAATAAAAATTAGCTGAAGAATATTTTATTTTACTTCAACCGTATTTTTAATGGGAACCATATAATAAGTTTGTCCGTTAAATTCGAACGGCTGGCTTCCTTTTGGTAAATCATTCAAACTGCGCATTTTAGGAATTGCAAGTATCGGATTTTGAACTTTATTCAACTCATTGCTAAGTTCGGCAATTTTTGTATCCTGTTCTTTAACTTTTTTCTCAAGAGATTCAATTCTGCCGATGAGTAATTTTATTCCATCATCACTCTTTTTATCCTGAGCATAATTTGATGCAGGTACGGCTAAGGTTAATATAAATGTTATTACAAATAATGATGCAAATTGTAGAATATTTTTTCCCATTGAGCACTCCTGTTTACTTTTCAATTCTTTAGACGTGAATTATATTTAAAAGTTTCTTAAATATAATTTGTACTTCCAACGGCTCCTAATACTCAAAGTAGAATTATGCCTTACAAGATGAGATTGTGTAAATAAACTTTTACGTTTCGCTTTTTTCCGCCTTCATTGCAGGCGATTCATACACAAAAGCCCGTACTGCTAAAGCTGCAATTATAATTATTCCTCCCACAATTGCCATGAACGAAGGCTTTTCACCATAGCCGATAAACACCCATACAGGATTTAGGACAGGCTCAATCATAGCAATTAAAGAAGCTTCTATTGCATAAACACGAATAAGCCCATAGCTGAAAAATGCATAGGCAATGCCAATCTGGAATATGCCGAGGTAAGAAACCATAAGAAGATTTGGAACAGATAAGTCAAGTTTGGTAAACATTGAACTAAGGCAGAAAAGTCCGATAATTATATTGCCGTAAAAAATAGAACTGAATTGGTATTCCTTTTTATTCATCCTCATGCCAAGCAGCATAGCGGCAAGTGCAAGCCCTGATAAGAGCGCCAAAGTATTTCCCCACATACCTCCTGCAGAAAGTTTCCCTATAAAGAATAAACTCATCCCTGCAAAGCAGACTATAATTGTGATAATATTTGCTTTCTCGTACTTAGTCCTGAGTATAAGCGGCTCCAGTATTAAAACATAAATTGATGCAGTGTATTGCAGGAATATAGCATTTGCGGAAGTAGTTAATTTTGTTGCAGAAACAAAAAGGATTAGCAGCAGGGCATAAAATACAGCATTAATAAATGTAAAAAGGTTTGCATAAAATATGTCCTTTTTGAAGATAATAAGGAATACAAGCGCAGCCCAGAAACTTCTTACGCAGCAAATCTGTAGTGCGTTCCATGTAATAAGCTTTATGAAAATTCCGCCGGTACTCCACATTAAACCTGCGGCAAATACTGCTAAAATTCCTTTTTGATGATTCTGCAAATGCTTCATTAATAAAAATCTGACAATAATTTAACATGATATGCAAATTTAAGAATTATTGGGGAAAGAATATGAGTGCTTAATAAGAATAAATCCATCACTCCTGATTTAAGTACAGGAGTGATTGGATAAAAAGACAATTATTTCCCTTTAGCTACAACAGGGAAGGATGTTATTCTTAATTTTGCCGCACCCATCGGCAATAAAGTTAATTCTGTTTCTTCTTCGTTTGTTACAACAGGACTCTTAGGTAAAACCCCGCACATGCCCGTTTCATCAATTTTCCATTGAGGTATAATTCTGCCTTTAGCTTTCATAATAATCGGGGCCGACTGCTGTGTAAAAGGGTAATTATCAGCAGGCCACTGCCTATGCTCAATTGTAAATGAATCTATAGGTTTATTTTTTAAGTCTAATCCGTAATTCCATGAGGATTCGGGATATATTTCGTATGAAATCCATTTTGTTGTGTCAACATTGCTTTGCCATTTGGAATCGGAAATAGCAGTTTGTTTGCTTTCCACCTGAACATATTTTTCTTTTATCTGCAAAGAAAAAGTCAGCGGGCCATAGTTTACGCTCGCGCTGTTTTTATTTTCATCCCATATTTTAACTGAAACAGACATAGGCAATAACAATTCAACTTTATCGTTGTTATTCCATTCTCTTGTAATCCTGGCGTATTTCCCTGATTCAATTTTCCCATCCACATTATTGCCATTTATTTTTATTACAGGGCTCTGACACCATGATGGAATACGGAAGTACAATGGAAAGCTATCTGATCTGTTTACAGAAATTGTAAAATCTATTTTTTCATCAAAAGGATAATTTGTTGTTTCAGTAATTTTAACGTCTGTGCCTGAACCTGCTTTAGCATTAACTTCGCAGCTGTTAAGCAGAACGGCTGCCAGTCCGTTATCCGGAGTTGCCATCCATAGGCTTTTAACATAATACGGCCATCCGAATGAATGGTTATGCTCACAGCAGCGGTTGCTTAAGGGATTCATAACCATAAACGGGCCTTTGTTATCTATACCAGGGAAATGATCTTTACTGTCGCTTAAAACCATATTAGGACAGGTTAAATATCTTAATGCTTTATAATCCGGCATAAAAGCGGCAGGGTAGGAGTTAAATGCTACATTTTCGCAATTATCTGCCCATAAAGGGTCGCCTGTTATACTAATAAGCATTTCATCGGAATTCATCTGTTCTGCAAATCCGCATGTTTCTGTTCCCTGGCGCGGATCAGAATAACCGGGGCGGCAGTTCTCATCTGCTCCATACATACCGCCGGAAACCTGTCCATAAATATTACGTATCTTCCAAAAATCATTATAAGTGGCTTTTAAAAATGCGCTGTCTCCCGAAACCATATAATATGTAGCCGGTTCACGGAAACATTCTGCAACATTCACATTATGCCAATTTGGAAGCCTGTCGGGCTGGCACCAGTCGGAAGTAGCTTTGTGTATTTTATCTGCAAGTGTTAACAGCCATTTCTCACCTGTAATGTTATAAAGCCAGAGTACACTGTTTAGATTATCGCCGCCTCTGCTTGTATCCCAGTAAGTTCCAAGAAAATCTTTGTCGGGTACTGTCATTTCCCACTTGAAGTAATTAGTCATAAATGTAATTACTCTTTTATCGCCTGTGTAATCAAAATAATCCTGTAATACATAAAGCATAAGCATATTAGCCCACATATCGCGTTTGTCGTTATCCCTGATTATAACAGCTCCGAAAAATCCGTCTTTCTGTTGATTAGATAAAACAGCATTTATCCAATATTTGGATTTATTTATTATGTCTTCATCACCTGTTAAATAACCAAGTACAGAGTAGCCGCGA
>JARLHB010000193.1 GCA_031292465.1 Ignavibacteriaceae bacterium | reverse complement strand
GTTGATGTTGCTGCTGATGCTGTATCTTCCAGAAAAGTTAGTGACTGCCAGTTTGCATTAAAAAGAATGCAGGCACACGGTGCAGAAATAACAACATCGGAGTCAATATTATTCGAACTGTTAACAGTTGCAGGCACGGATGAGTTTAAAGAAATTTCCAAAATTATAAAATAAGAACAATCCTTTATTACTGCCAATTTATTTAATTGGCAGTAAAGCCCCATTATATACTTCATAATAATTTTCAGTACATAGTTTTCAGTAAATATTACCTTAAAATACAGGTAAAAATTACCGCATCCCGTTACTTACCTTTCCAAATTGAAGCAAAATCAAAAGATTTGTCATGGTATATTAATTGCGGATAAACAATTGCGAGGATTTTTATTAATTGAGGTGGTTCTATGAAAAAATTATACCTTTTTATTGCGGCGCTAAGTGTTTTTTATTTCGGATGCTCTGATGTATCTACAAATAATGTAAATCAGCCGGTTAATTCAGACAAACAGTTTATTCAATTGCCTGCCAAATCAGGTTTAAGCACTGAATCAGTATTATCTGTTTCCGATAATGTTAACGGCGCATGGGGCGATATATTGTTCCTTAACGGCAGTTATACAGACGTAAATGGAAATAAAATTTATACTATTGCTACTCTTATAGTTCCAGGTGGAGCGTTTAATGGCAGAAAAACTCTTACTATGTCTTGCGACGATGTTTATGCAGGATTGGATTTTGCCCCGTCTATGACGTTTAATAAGCCATTATATCTTACTCTTTCATTTACAGGGCTGGATTTAAAGAGCATGGGCATTACTAATTCCAATGTCGGTTTCTATTATGTTGATAGTAACGGTAAATATGTTTCTATACCAAATGCAGGAATTATTGTAAGTGTTAGAACAGGAACATTAACTGTTATCGGTGCGAAGATAGATCATTTTTCAAGATATGCTTTTGCACATTAAAAAATTAAATTTTTAAACGGAAATAATTAAAAATATTTTCGCCTGATATTAGTATTCTTATTTGCAGCAGGTGTTTGGTGGAAATAAATGCTCAGGAAAATAAACGTTTCCTGGATAATATCTTAGTCGACTTTTTTAATAAAGATGAAATAAAAGATTTTTCTAATAAATTCTTAGACACTAAAAAAAATCTTTTAGGGAAGAAGACTGTCCGCACAACCGAAAAAAAACAAATCAACCTGGAAATTAATGACGGCTTAAAAATCAATCTTCAGGTTGATTTAATCATTACCTTTGCCGGGCCACGCCTTAATAAAAATAAATTTGTTGAACTTCTGTCTCTGCTCGGCCGTTTTGTAATTACTTCAGGCGAGTTTAGTACCGCTGTTTACATATATGAAAAAATACTGGATGAAGCCGGTAATGATACCGCCCTTTTAAACTTATCCGCTTCTGCAATGCTTGCGCTGGGGGAAATATATAACAGGCTGGCAAACTGGCATTTAAGCCTTGATTATATTAAAAAAGCGTACAATACCTTTAAGAGATTAAATGATATCAAAGGATGCGCAAACTGCGAGAACCTGACTGGTACTTTGTACGGTGAACGCGGCGAACTTAGTAAAGCAAAAAAGCATTTTATGCAAAGCCTTGCGCTTCTTGAAAAATTAAAAGACAGCCGGCTTAAAGGCAAAGTGGAAATTAACCTCGGTATTATAAGTAATATCTTTGGCGACTATGAAACTGCACTCTCTTATTACCGCCGGGCGCTTTTATATTTTGAAAAAGTAAAAGACCTAAAAAGGATTGCGGAAATAAGGCATAATATGGGCATGCTTTATACTAAAAAGAATGACTTAAAAACTGCCGTACTGGAATTTGACAGAAGCATTTCCTTTTCTATGCAGTGCGGGAATGTTCCCTCGCTCGGGCTGGCTTACCTTAGCAAAGCATATATTTATACACTGCAAAACGACTTTTATCTTGCCGGGGCTTTTGCCGATAAAGCTATGGAAATATGCACTAAGACAAATGATAAATTATCCATTGCAGATATTTACAAAACAAAAGGTATTATACAAAGAAAATTAAATAAATATGACCTTTCCGAAAGCTACCTGTTTACAAGCCTGCGCTTAAACAAGGAACTTAAAAACGGACTTAATGAAGCAGAAACATCGCTTGAAATAGGAAGGCTTTATAAAGAAACCGGTAAGATTAAAGAAAGCAAATTATATTTTAATAATGCGTTGAAGTATTACAAGAAAATTAAAGCTTCCAATGAATTAACCGGAATATCCATCGAACTTTCAGGGATTTAACAGATTGACCAAGCCGGAGCCCATTCTATAATAACCTAAACTGTGAATTGAAATGGATAAAATTATTCTGCGCCGTAAGAGTTTTATATAAATGCTCACACGGCGCAGATAATAATTATCTATATCAGTATTACTTTGTCAAAATCATCTTCTTTATGGAACTAAAGTTACTTGATTTTAACTCGTAAATATAAATGCCGCTTGCAAGTTTTGAAGCATCAAAACTAACGGAATATTTACCTACCGTTTTATATCCATCGACCAAAGTTCTTACTAATCTGCCAAGTACATCATATACTTTTAAGGATACATATCCATCTTTTGGTATTTGATATTCTATTAACGTTGTAGGATTGAACGGGTTAGGATAATTATTAAATAATGCAAAGTCCGTTATGGTGTTTTCCAATTCTTTATCTTTGGAAAACTGACCTGCCTGTTCCTGATCTACAGAAATACCCGGACTGCTTAATAAATATTCAGCCATTTGTATTTGAGGAAACCATTGCGGATCTGTCGCCGACAAATTCAATGCTTTAATATCGGATAGGATTTGCTGTGCAGTAACCTTATCACCTTTTACATGTAAATAAGCAAATAATTCTTGGAATCTGGCATTAATTCCGTAATAGTCATTCGGATAGGTTTTGATAAAATAATCATAAGTATTGATTGCTTTATTAAATTGGCCGGTCTGAAGGTTATTATCTGCAATCAACTTTGATACTAATGGATAGTTCTTATTATTGGAAGAAAAACTTCCGAAATAATCCAATATATCACTTCTTGAGTACTTCTTCATTATCTTGAAAAGTTCAGTCAAAGCAAAGTTTGAATGTGAATCTTTTGAGATCATCGAAATAAAGTTAGTTGTGGCTCCGTTTATATCGCCTTTGACTTCAAGATTCAAACCTGAAAAAATATTGGTGGAATTACTGTCTGTTACAGATGGATTTGCTATTACAACTGAAGCAAGTGCATCTGAAGAATAAGAATTATTTTTTTGCTTTATAGAAGGAGTTTGGCCACCCCAGGGATCATTTGTTAAAACATTAGCATAATCAAGTGTTGAAGTCCCATCAACATATTTATGAGAAGATGTTCCCCAATAGTCATATTCTGCATATAAATGGCTGCTTTGGTAGCAATATGCATCATAATTTGTATTACCGTATATGCTATTATAATAACCGGCCCCCTGATAGCCCGCAATAACAGTACTGCCCCAACCTGCAGCAATTCCATCTACATTATTATTTAACAAATTATTTTGATTGGCATAAGTGATGTTTTCAAAACTTGCCGTACTACTTCCTACATAAATTCCGTAACAAAAACCTCCTATTTTATTATGTAAAATCTGAGGGGTTGAATTATCAACCACATATATTCCCTGATAATTATAATACGTGGAATTCGTGCTGTTTTTCTTAATAGTGTTATTTTCTATTAAAGGTGCAAAGCCCGAAGCATCGATATAAATACCATTTTGCTGGGGATCAATTATTTGAGTGTTATAAATATACGGATATGAGTTGTATATATATACTCCTTGTACGCTATTATTGATTGTTGAATTTTCAATAGACGCTGATGAACTATTTGTAAACTTTACTATCTTACAATTATTTATATTGACATAATTTATGCTGGCATTTGCCGAACCCGTGCCATTAAATATTATGCCGCCCCATTTACTTGTACCACTGGGATTAAAATTTACATAACTATTAACAGTTCCTAACGCAGATAATATACCATTAACAAAAATGGAATCACCGTTTGCAATATTTAAGTTTGTGCCGGATTGAATAGTCAGGGTCACTCCCTGGTTTACCGTAATATTCCCTGCAACGGTAAGAGTTGAATTTGAAGGCACCGTTTCATCATATGCTATAGTACCACCTGCTAACATAACGGGCTCAAGCCTGAATAATTTTCCTTCACCCGGTTGAAAAGTAGTTTTGAACGGGCCTGTTTTGGAAGCCGTCCATGTATTGGAAGTCCCTACTTCGGTCACTTTCCAATTATTATAAGTAGAAGTTGATTTATTAATTGTAACTGTAATATTTCGCTGGTCTGTTGATAATGTACGTCTGTTAACTACAAATATATAATCCAGATTATTATAGCTGAACACGCCTGTTTCTACATAAGTTGCGGCATCAGTAACAGGGGTGGAGGCGGTTGTTGCTGATGTAACTGATGATATTAATCCACTCCATGTTCCTACGGTTGTGCCGCTGCCCCAGCTTTTTGTCCCCAGCCAGCTTAATGAAGATAATGTAGAACTAATATTTGCATAATAACCCATAATGGAAGCTACTGCATCCCATTTTTCCTGGTACCCAACGCGGATAGATTTAGTTCCCGTAGATGTTGGAAATGTACCATAGTTTGTAGAATGAGTTCTATATATGCCGTCAGCATCTGCAACGGAACTAACTAATCCGGCAAAATATGCCAGTGATGACCATCCAGTGCCTTCATCCCATAATGCCTGGTCGTTTCCATAAGGATAGGCCACAATACCCTTAGCGCCGTATGAGATGCCAAGGTTAGACATTGCCTTTATCTCATTTCCCGTCGGGGGGCGGCATGATAGATTTCCATTTGGTTTCTGAAATTTCCCGGTTGTTACAAAATATTCCCCATGCAACTGTGGAGTATACCATAAACTTTTCCCGCTTTGCTGTGCTGCTACTGATGCTATTCCCAGGGTACTTGTTAATTTACCTAATGCATTTTGCAACTGACCGGTGTAAACCGCATCGGTAGTGTATGATGTGATTCCAACGTCGCTTGCTTCAGTATTTGTCATGGCAGGAGTTGAAATACCTGCATTAATCGGATAACAGTCTACAAGCAATTCTTGTGGCTGGGTATCGCTAATAAACCTGGCAAAACCATCATATAGTACAGTAATTGCACTTGTTCCGGGATAAGTAGTACTAATTAAATTTTTGACATAACTATATGATAAAAACTGGCTATACACAGGTTCATCACTTAAATAAAAGCGTTTTAATAAAGGATAACCGGTAAAACCTGATATAGAACTTGTAATAGCTGCATCGTTTGTTCCTGCAAACAACTGCTGCCCTGTGTCGTCCTGTATAATTACTTTATCTAACCACGTGGTTACATTGCCATACCAGTAAACCCGCACATCAATTGAATTACACGCAGTTGAAGTTGAGGCTGATGTACCTGTAAGTATTCCCACAACCTTTAATGATGTTGAAGACGACGATGTATAAAACCCAAGGGCTTTTGTCGTCAGGCTGGTACTTAAATCATTGTAATACAAATCCTGCGAAGCTAAGAGAGTATTTGTACTAACACACCATGCTTCCAGTCTTGCAACAAGAGGATTACCTGATGTAACAGTTCCCCTCTTTAATATAAAACTTGCTGTATAATGCGTCTGCTTAAAATTGTATTCATAATTTGGTGTACAACCTTGTACCATATAACCGGCTGAATTAGTTCCCTGAGTTACTTTCCAAAGAGTGTTATCATTATTATCTGGAGCCCCTGATCTTGTAGCAAAATAATTCTTAATAGCATCTGAAGATTGTTCTGCTTCAAACACCATGCGCTGTCCGGCAGATTTGTAATAAATATCTTTCTTCATTATGCCCATTACATTTAAATTGACGTTGTTTTGTAAGAGGGATGTAGTTTTTGTCCCGTCATCTTTTTCACCAGTTCCCTGAACCCAGTTCAAATGAAGGCCGCTTGCCATTTGGCTAAAATCTACAGAAGTGCCGTCAAACAAGTACACGCCCCGCACAAAATCGCTTTGTGCATAGAGCGGAGTTGAGGGAATAATTCCCATCAGAAAAAGTACGACTGAAAAGAGCACGATAAATTTTCTCACCTGATCCTCCTGATTGTTTGTTGATTTATAAAACCTCTAAGGTTTTCCTAAACCTTAGAGGTTTATTTCGTTATTTAATAAGCACCAAACTCTTTACTGCAGTTTCAATTTCTCCTCTCCCATCTACTACTGTAAGCCTGTAAAAATAAACCCCGCTTGAATATCGGTTTGCATTAAAAGTTACCTGATGTTCGCCGCTTGTTTGCTCTTCGTTTACTAATTCCTGAAGTTTCTGTCCGAGTGTATTATAAATTATTAAAGAAACCTTTGCAGGCTTTGTTAACTGCCAACTGATTATTGTTGACGGATTAAACGGGTTCGGGTAATTCTGATTTAACTTAAATGTCTTTGGTATGTTATCATTGGGTTCTTTTAATACGGGTGTGGGAATATTTTTACTACCCAGATATATTCCCCAGTATCCTTTTTCCTTAAACCAGTTATACTCAGGCGCACCTACAAGTATATCTGCAAGACCATCGCCATTTATGTCGCCTATGCCTGTAATGCTTCCCCAGGCGCCCATATCGCTTACCCCTCCCAAACCTACGGCAGCGTCAAATTTTGTATCCATCTTTGGCCCCCCGCTGAATACGAATATATAAGAATTTCCTGCGTTATCGGAATAATTACCGCTTGTTAGTATATCATTATATCCGTCCCCATTCATATCGCCTGCGTTGGCAATATTGCTTGCCCAAGCATCAAATGGTATCACTAATGATGGTACAGTATTGATATCTCCGTTTTGGGAATAATGAATATATATAGACTGCATTGAGTCTTTTGCTGAATAATTTGTCCATAATAAATCTTCAATCCCATCCCCATTAATATCAAAGGACGATAATCCATAATCACTATTGTCACCACCTTCAATATATTTCCAGGCAGTAGTATCAATTGTCTCACCACCAAGAAATATTTTTATGTAAGCAAAACCTACGGTCCCGTTCAAGCCACTTTTAGTTTTGTATCCTTTAATAATAATATCGTCGTATCCATCATTATTTAAGTTACCTGTTGTCACATTCCAGCCAAATCCGGCTCTTATCGTGTCTCCCTGAATCGTATAGTTTGGGATTGTGTCCATTGATGTTCCTCCCCAAAAGATATACAACTTTCCAACAGCTTTTAAGTCTGGATAATCCGGATCAGTAATAACAAGGTCATCATATTTATCTCCGTTTATCTTCCCAACTGCCGCATGTATACCAAAAGAATAACCGTTAGGTTCTGAATATTTTACAAAAAATGCAGTTGTTGTATCATATACCCCCGGCGCCTTCCCAAGATAGATTTTTGTGGGGTTACCGGTTATTACTAAATCAGGTATCCCGTCTCCGTTAAAATCTCCTTTAAGGCAGCTAATTCCCTTAAATGTATATATGGGGATAGTATCTGCGGGACTCTTAATCTGGTAAATGTAAATATTATTACTGCCGTCGGTTACGCTTATCAGTGTGCTGTCGTTCTTCTTACCAAGGTAAGAAACAGCGCTTCCAAGCTTTTGCCCGCTGTATTTACCTATTACCTGCATCCACGGCTGTAGTGTCCACTCGTTTTGGGCAAATATATTAGCAGTAACAAAAACAATCAGGATAAAAACTTTCTTCATAAAGCATTCCCTTTACTATAAGTAACATTAAACGAATTACGTATTCAACAATATAAAATTATTAGTACTACATTTGCAAAATTGTATAAAGAAATAATTGAGAAAGTAAAAAGAAGAATTTAATCGTTTCACACCTGCTCCTGAATAATAGTTAATAAAAACTACACCGGTAACAAGGATATGAAGACCCTTTAATAGGCAATATACCCTGAACTAAAACACTAACAAACTCCCACAAATGAATATTAAGAAAGATATTTATTATTGTCAATGAAATGAATGTTAATTCTTTGCAACATTATGTGTCACGGTAAAATAAGTTTGTTATTCAAATATTTTATCTGCCTTTTAATTTATTTCTGTCCAAGGTGGAAATTTTAACATTACTTTCAGTTTTGTTTTTGCGTTAAAATTTAATTATTTATCATAGATAAAATTTAATTAAATAAGATATAAGCATATTTTCTTAAAGACAGAAGCATAAAATATGTTCAGAGCGCTTTTTACAACACTGCGGGCAAAAATATTAACGGGTTACATTGTTGTTATCCTTATAATGATATGTGTAATGATATGGAGCCTGTATAATTTTAACCGGCTGAATGAATCATTCCGCACTTTAATAGTTCAGAATTATTCAAGTATTGTTGCAACCGATAATATGGTAAGGGCGCTTGACAGCCAGATAAACGGGGTGTTCTCTATATTTAACAGGGATGATCCGGACAACGGGTACAAGACATTTATAGCCTCAAAACAGGACTTCTATTTCTGGTTTGAAAAAGCGCACCAGGCGGCATCTACTCCGGATGAAATTACAATACTTGATAGTTTAAATATTCAGTACAGGGCATTTGTTGATGAGATAAATATTTTAATTGCCTCCCCGTTTAACTATCAAAGCAAGTTTGAGCATGAAGACGAGTACACAAAGTCAATAAATCTTGCCAACAAAATAAAGAACAAATTATATCTTTTATTCGAGACTAATCATAACTTTATACAAAGAGCGGAAGAAAACATACAGTCAATAACCAGGATAGCTGCGTTCACTATGCTCTTCCTTGCAATATTAGGCACTGTGTTAACGCTTATCTTCAGTTACAAATTCTCCGAGTTTATTGTAAAGCCCGTAAAAGATTTAACGCGTTCCGTAAAGCATATTTCAGCCGGTAATTTTGATCAGAAAATCCAAACGGATGACTCGGATGAAATCGGCATATTGGCGGATGAATTCAACAGCATGGTCGGCAGGTTAAAGCGTTATGAAAAGCTTAACATAAATAAAATACTTTATGAAAAAAGAAAATCGGAAATTATTGTTGAAAGCATAAACGACCCCGTTTTAATGGTTGACAGCGAACTTAATATTACGCTTGTAAACAAGGCATTTGCGTCGGAATTCGGAATGCCTAAGGAAGAAAAACCTTTACTGAAGGATATTATTAAAGAAGAAAAGATATGTGAAAATATAAGATCATTTATTCTTAAGGAGTCGCAGGATAACCAGGAAGCTACATACAGATTTGTAGATCATGACGGCAACATAAGATATTATAACCTGAAATATTCGCTTATTTATCTGCCTGAAAATGAAATAAGGGATTCACTGCCGTCCGGAAGTTCAGCATTAATTGTATTTATTGATATTACCAAGTATGAAGAGCTGGACAGGCTGAAATCTGAATTTGTTGCAAAAATATCTCATGAGCTTAAAACACCGCTTACGTCAATCGGCATGGCTGTGGGTATATTAGGGGACGGCGTTGTAGGCAAACTTACAGATAAGCAGCTTGAGCTTATTACTTCAATGAGGTCGGATTATGACCGCCTGAACAGGTTAGTTAAGGAAATTCTGGAACTTTCACGTATCGAATCGGGTGTTATACAGTTGGACTTTAAGCCAATTAATATAAGCCTGCTGTTAAAGGAATGTGTGCAGTCATTTTCTTTGCAGTGTAAAGAAAAGAACATCCGGCTTGAATATTTTGGAAACGGTGATTTACCAATAATTTCCGCCGATTATGATTATCTTCACAGGGCAATAAGTAATTTTATTGGTAATTCAATTAAGTTTACGGAGAAGGGCGGAGAAATTTCAGTTAATGCGGTTGCGAAAGAATCGGATTTGGTGATATCAATTTCAGACACGGGGCAGGGAATAAGCCCGGAATTTATTG
>JARLHB010000192.1 GCA_031292465.1 Ignavibacteriaceae bacterium | reverse complement strand
TTTAACGAAACAAATTTTAATACTTTCTCCGCTTCATTGGAACAATGGATCTGGCAGATGGTTAGAGATAATCTGCTTACAGGACAGGCTTATGCAAGGGGCTATCAAGATAAAGAATTTATTAAACAGCAGAGTGACTGGTGGCAGGATAAAATAGTTTATGCTGTAGTGAGAGATGAAATAGGGAAGTCAATTGGTTTAAATATAGAAAAACCTTCCAATTCCAAAGACGATTATAATGAAAAGAAACAGGATCTGATTACCAAAACATTCAGAAAATTACAGGCGCTTAAAAAGAAATACAAGATTGAAATTAATGATGATGTTTTGAATAAGATAGTTGTAGAAGACAATAATAATCCGAGAGCAGTTGATTTTTATTTTGTACGGAAAGGCGGAATTTATCCGCATCCGGTTTATCCGTCCATTGATTTTGTATGGCATGATTGGGAATAAGAAAGGCCATTCTAATCGTTTGTGGTAATTATAATTTGTATTTAAACAAGTTAATAAATAAAACGTTACCACAATATTTAGGGGCTATGTGAAAAATATTTGTAAAGCATTTGAACTTAACCCTGCCTAACGCTAAGCAGGTGACAGCCCCTTCGCTTAATAAGAGAAGGGGTAAGTTTTCTTTATAGAAGTAATTTTCCACACTGTCCGGTTGGTTGTAAGTATTAAAAGAAAAAGAGCAGATATTCATTTATCTAAATATATAATCGGTAAAATTGTAAACAGAGTGTAAAAGTGCGAAAGCAATTTTTAATTATTTTTTTATCAATATTTATCCCCATACTCCTAAATTCTTGCGGATCTAAGAGCGAAAGAAAATCTAATCAGTTGTTATACTGGTCAAGCAATAATACCCAGGAGATAGAATTTGCCGGGTACGTGGTTAATGAATGGAATAAGCAGCGCAGTTCCGGAAAAGTTTCGTTTCAGCCTGTTCCGGAAGGGCAGTCCAGTGAAGAAATTATTCTTGCTGCAGTTGTAGGCAAAACGACACCTGACATATATTCAAATATGTGGCAGGGTGATGTTGAAGATTATGCAAGAGCCGGAGTATTGGTTGCGCTTGATACGCTTAAAGGATTTAAAGAATTTATTTATACAAGATGTGACAGCGCCGTAATAAAGGAAGTTACAAGCCCCGATGGGCATATTTACCAGATACCGTGGAAAACAAACCCTATTATGCTTTTATATAATAAGCGGACAGTAAATGATCTTGGATTTAAAGAGCCGCCTGAAAATTACAGCCAGTTTAATCTTGCATCTGAAAAATTAAAAAAAGAAAATATAGATAAGCACGGCTATGTAAAAAAATGGTTCGGGTACTCAGAGGTGCTTGTTACATGGTGGCAGAGGTTCTTTGATTTTTATCCGTTATATCTTGCGGCTTCCGGCGGAGCGCCGCTTGTAAAGGATTACAAAGCAGCTTTCGATAATAAATATGCTGTTGAAGTGTTCTCTTTCTTACGTAATCTTTATGAGCAAAACTACTTTGCAAAAGAAAGGCTTTCTGCAAGGCAGGATGTTTTCCTTTCTAATATTATAGCAACAAGATTTACCGGCCCATGGGAAATATTACATACTGAAAAGTTTAAACCGGAAGGCTTTGATTACGGTTTTACCCATATGCCTGTTCCTGATGACCATCAGGGGCCGGTTTATACTTATGGAGACCCGAAAAATTTAGTGATATTTAAAACGTGTCCGGACGCTCAGACTGCATGGGACTTTATTCATTTTATGATTGAGAAAAAGAACGATCTGAAATTATTGGAGATAACAAATCAACTGCCCAGGAGGAAAGGATTATTAAACGATCCCGTGTTTGCCGATTATTTTAAGAGAGTTCCCAAGATGGTAGAATTTGCAAAGCAGTCCGAATATGTAAGAGGAACAGATCCGTATCCGAATCTTACTGAAGTGTTTGATATTATATCGCAGGAATATGAAGAGTGTGTTATATACGGGAAGAAATCACCTGAAGAAGCAGTTCACGAAGCGGCTAAACAAGTTAATTTATTATATGTAAAGTAATAGCAAAGCATTAATAAACATTGAAATCAAAGAAATACATACCGTACCTTTTAGTAGCGCCTTATATTCTGCACTTTTTGCTGTTTGTGGCATTCCCGGTTGTGTTTTCTATTGTCTTAACATTTCATGAATGGAATATAATTTCACCAATGAAATTCATAGGGCTTGCAAATTATACAAGACTTTTTCAGGACAAATTTTTCTCGCAATCGCTGGTAAACACAATAATATTTTTAGTTATTCATATTCCGCTTCAAATAATAATTGCACTTGTGCTGGCGGAAGCATTGAACCAGAAAATAAAATTCAGTGGATTTTTCCGGGCTGCATTTTTCCTGCCTGTAATTGTATCGGGAGTTGTAGTAACTATTCTTTGGCAGCAGTTATATGGTTTTGATACCGGACTTTTTAATAAGATATTAACTGCAATTGGATTAGGCAGAATCGGATGGCTTGTTGATCCGTCATGGGCAATGCCTTCAATTGCTATTATGGCTACATGGAAAAATGTCGGGCTGTATATAATATTGTTTCTTGTTGGTTTACAGACTGTACCGCCGCAGTATTACGAAGCGGCAGATCTTGAAGGCGCTAATCACTGGCAGAAATTTTTCAATATTACTTTGCCCATGATAAATCCGACTATATTTATGGTGCTTGTCCTGTCAACAATCGGCGGTTTCTCTTTATTTATTGAACCTTACGTAATGACGGGAGGCGGGCCTTTGAACAGTACTCTTTCGGCTGTGCTATATATATATAAGCAGGGATTTTTCTACTATCACATGGGTTATTCTGCAACGCTGGGTTTGTTTTTTGCGATGTTAATATTAGGTGTGGTTGCTGTACAAAAGAAATTTATTGAGAAAGATAAATGAAGAAGGTATTATTCTATATATTGCTTGCTGCCTGTGCATTGATTTTTTTATACCCGTTTATATGGATGCTTACAGCGTCTTTAACGCCTGAGAACCAGATCGGAAATCTTACATTTATCCCGAGCCAGCTTACAATCAGCAGCTATACGCAAATGCTAAGTAAAATCCCTATTGGAAGGGCTTTCTTTAACAGTATCCTCGTTTCCTCGGCAGTAACATTTGGAGTATTGATTTTCGGCTCTATGGTTGGCTATGCTCTTTCGCGCCTTGAATTCAAAGGGCGGGATGTAATTTT
>JARLHB010000191.1 GCA_031292465.1 Ignavibacteriaceae bacterium | reverse complement strand
TTTTACTTGGCTCTTCGGCTCTGATATTTTTTTAATAGGGCAGGCTACATTACAGCCGTTTTTCTCGGTTGCATACTGGACTCTATTCTTCTTTACCCCGGCGCTTACAATGCGTATGCTTGCCGAAGAAAATAAAACCGGCACTATTGAGCTTCTTCTAACAAAAGCCGTTACAGACTGGCAGGTAATACTGGGTAAATTTCTTGCCTGCCTTATGCTAATCGGGGTAGCGCTCGCTTTAACACTGCCGTATTATTTAAGTGTCTGGTCGTTGGGGCCAATAGATCACGGCGCTGTGTGGTGCGGGTATCTCGGTTTAATTTTAATGAGTATGACTTACATAAGCATAGGATTGTTTACAAGCAGCATTACAAATAACCAGATTGTTTCATTCCTGCTATCGCTTTTTATAGGAGTCTTCTTCCTCATAATATTTAATGTTATATCTACAAACTTTACCGGGACTGTTGGTGAAATATTCAGTTATTTAAGTTTGTCCACTCATTTCGATTCAATTTCCCGCGGGGTAATTGATTCTAAAGATGTTATCTTTTTCTTAAGTGTTTCAAGTTTCGGCCTGATATCCGCCGAATTATCTCTGTCAAAACGAAATATTGTTGATTAAAAAATTATGCTTACAAAACGAAAAATAATTACTACTGTCCTGCTTATACTTGGTATACTGCTTTTAGTTAATTTAGCCGCGAACCGGTTCTTCTTCAGGCTGGATTTTTCCGGGGGCCATCAATATACATTAAGTAAAGCTACAAGAGAAATAATAAAATCAATAGATGCTCCCGTAACAGTTACGGCATATTTTTCAGAAAACCTTCCACCGGATGTTGCACAAGTAAGACGGGATTTTAAAGATATGCTGACTGAATACGGCAGCGCATCAAATGGTAAAATTGTTTATAACTTCATTGATCCGAATAAAGATCAGGAAACTGAAAACCAGGCGCAGCAGTCGGGAATTCAACCCGTAATGATAAACGTGCGGGAGCGGGATCAGATGAAACAACAAAGGGCATACCTGGGAGCAGTGCTTCAATATCAGGGTAAAACAGAGACACTTCCTTTTATTCAGCCGGGATCAGCAATGGAATATGCGCTGTCGTCCACTTTAAAAAAATTATCCGTGAAGAATAAACCGCAGATTGCTTTTCTTCAGGGCAACGGCGAACCGGCATTATCCGACATGCCTCAGCTATTAGAGCAACTATCTATTTTATATGATGTTAACGTAGTTCAGTTAACAGACTCTACAACCATTCCGTTAAATTATAAAACCGTAGTTATACTCTCGCCTATGGATTCAATAAAGTATAATTATATAGGCCAGCTTGATAATTATCTTGCAGAAGGCGGCAGGCTTTTGGTGGCACTTGACAGGGTAAAAGGCGATGTAACAACAGCATCAGGCCGGAGCATTGCTACCGGTTTGGAAGACTGGTTAAAAAATAAAGGCATCGAGGTTGAGAATGGTTTTGCAATTGATGCAAATTGCGGAAGCGTAATGGTACGACAACAAGCCGGAGCATTTGCCATGAATACTCCCGTAAGATTTCCTTTTCTGCCTATAATAACAAATTTTGCGGAGCATCCAATATCAAAAGGAATTGAGCAGGTGCTTATTCCTTTTGCTAGCCCGATAAGATTTAATGCCAGGAGCAGTGCCGTGCATATTACAGCAATTGCAAAAACTTCTGATAAAACCGGGATTGAAAAACCACCGGTTAATTTTAACATTTCAAAGCAATGGACTAACAATGATTTCCCTTATAAGTCGCTGCCGGTTGCAGTGGTAGTTGATGGAAAGTTAGTTAATAATGCTTATTCTAAAATGGTCGTTTTCGGTAACGGTGATTTTGCAACCAACGGCTCCGGGCAGAATGCACAAAAGCTGGAACAGGATAATATAAATCTTATGGCTAATGCAATCGACTGGCTTTCCGATGATACGGGATTAATTACTTTAAGGACTAAAGCTATAAATGCAAGGCCAATTACTCCTAATCTTGAAGACAATACTAAGACTTTAATTAAGTACTTTAACTTTCTATTCCCGATTTTTGTAATAATCGGCTACGGAATAGTCAGGTACCGTCATAGAAAAATGCTTAGAGAAAAATGGATGAGCGAATCTTATGGTAAATAAACTTTCTGTTAAAGCTCTTGGTATTACTTTCCTTGTGCTGCTGGTAATAGTAGCAGTGTTTTATATTTATGATGCAAAAAAAGGCGAATCAACTTTTAAAAATAATTTATTTCCCATTGATGCTGCCGGAGTTACGTCAATAAGCATTTCCCCAAAATCATTTAATCATAAAGAAGTGAAAATATATAAGGACGGGAGCGTCTGGAAAATAAATCTTGCATCAGGTAAAACCGCTGTTGTCCCGTTTTCTAAAGTGCAGGAATTGCTGGTGCTTCTTACTTCCGTTAAACCATTAAGCGTGGCTGCGCAGAGCCCGGATCAATGGAAAGACTTTAGCGTTGATGCTTCAGGTACGCGCGTAAAGGTTTTTGAGAAAGGTAAAAATACATTAGATATGACAATAGGGAAGTTTACTTATCAGCAGCCAAGAAGCATGGCTACATATATACGTGTTTCAGGTGACGATAACGTTTATTTAGTAAGCGGGTTCCTTGATTATTCTTTTAACCATGATGTTGATTACTTCCGCGATGATAATGTTATAACAGATGATTTTGCCAATTGGAGCAAGCTTACCTTTGCATATCCGTCCGACAGCTCATTTCAGCTTACAAAAACAAACGGCCTCTGGCAAATAAAAGGGAAGAATGTTGATTCATCAAAAGTTTTTCATTATTTAACTTCGCTTTCAAGCATATCAATTCCTAATTTTATCGACAACCCCGGCCAGGCTTTACTTAACAAGGCTAAATATTCACTTACAATCCAATCATCTTCACTTGGCCTGATAACGGTAAATGCCTATGAAGATACCACTGCATTAGCCATTACATCTTCACAACACAGTGATACGTACTTTGACGGTAAAAAAGCTGATGCATGGAAAAGAGTATTTGCCGCGAAAAGCTCCTTTACTGCTAAGAAGAAATAGTAAATTTTGTAGGACGAGCAGGTATGCTCGTCCCTTTCCTAATGGTTATCATAATTACTTACCTTACTAAAATTTTTAGTTTGCCAAGATTTTAAATAGACGCATTCACTTTTGTCATAGAAAATATCACTTCAGAACATACACTTTTACTTAAAAATAAACTATGTCTGTAATTTATTGAAATATAAAAAATGAATGTAAAGGCTGTTCTATGCCGCTTCTCTGAAGCTTTTTATTTGTGCATGATTTTGCAGCTACTGATATTTCACTGCTCCGCAGTTTGGGATTTAACAATATCATAATGATTTGTACATAATATAGGAAACAAGCCGCAGAGCGACGTAATATCAGTAGCACTAAAGTTTCCAGAGAAATTAAGCTTCGGAGAAGCGACATAAAAAGCAAATATAATGTTGAAGTCTAATAATTAGGTTGATGTCTATACATTGAAACAAGATTAAGAAATGTGTAAATAATTTCAAAAAGGGAGGGATTCCTAAATTATAGAATCTTTATTTGGGGTGTAACATAAGTTTGTAAACTAATAGTAGTCGTGCAGGCCCGTCGTGGCTTGGCTCAGTAGCTTAAAAGATCAATATTTTTTATTCATCAGATTTCATAAATTAGATGTTAGGCCACGCCGAGACAGGCTGCACGACCTACATAATGCAGTTATCACAGTTGCCGCAGGGCTTCTCGTCTTTAAAGCCAAAATAATCGGAGATAAAAACTCTTCTGCAGTTCTCGCTTCGGAAGTAGTTTACAACAGATAGAAGTTTTTTATTATCGTTTAGTAGTTTCTCTTTCAGCCTGTCGTCATCCTGCAGCAGATCAGGCAGTTCATCTATAATTTTAAGATCGCGGTTGTCTATGGAGCCTTCTGTTATGCTGTACCTGTCAAGCATACCGAGAGCGGTCTCAATTCTGAAATCTTTGCGGTTTTTAAAGTTCATCTGTTCACGCAGGTGTTCAATTCCGTCAACTGTATTTACGGCAGGCAAATCTCTTGTTATCAGGTCGTAAAGAGCGGAATAAAAATCCGCGCTTGGATTGGACCATTTAATAAATTCCATTTGGGTGTAAAGATCTTCCTGGTTATAAAGCAGAAGGCATAGCGAGTCCTTGCCGTCTCTTCCTGCGCGGCCAATTTCCTGGTAATAAGATTCAATGGAAGAAGGGACTTCAGCATGAATAACAAAACGTATATCGGACTTATCTATTCCCATGCCGAATGCGTTTGTTGCAAGGATTAATTTCTGTTTGCCGCTCAGGAAGTCCCTCTGCATTTGTTTGCGCTGTTTATCCTGCAGTTTGCCGTGATAAACTCCGTGGTAGTATCCGTTATCTCTAAGCATCTGGGAATATTTTTCTAATGTCTGAATAAGAGCAAAATAAATTATTCCGGAGCCGGAATAGTTATTTAATACGGAAACAATGGCTGCATACTTTTCTTTATCGTCAAAAATATCAAGGGCTTCCAAACGGAGGTTAGGGCGTTCTATTCCCTGATGAAAAGTCTTTATTTCATCACTTTTTACATTAAGCTTCTCAATTATATCTTTTTGGACCTCGGCAGTTGCTGTAGCGGTAAGTGCAATTGTAAGCGGGTTTCCTATTACCTCCCTGAACTCGGCAATACGTGAATAATCAGGGCGGAAATCATGTCCCCATTCGGAAATGCAATGGGCTTCATCCACTGCAAGAAGGGAGATATTAGTGCTTTTAATTTTATCTATAAAATCATTTTTCCTGAACCGTTCGGGGGTTACATAAAGCAGCTTTATTTTACCGGAAACAAATTGATTCAGCCGGTCATCGCGTTCTTTTTTAGAAAGTGTAGAGTTAATAAACCCTGCCGGTATCTTTTTCTTTCTTAATGCGTCAACCTGATCCTGCATTAAAGCAATAAGGGGACTGATAACGATAGTGCCGCCTTCAAAAATTAACGCCGGGATTTGATAGCAAAGCGATTTACCGCCTCCCGTAGGCATCAGGACAAGGCTATGCCCTTCGCGGTTAAGCGTTCTGGTAATAATTTCTTCCTGCAAACCGCGGAAGGAATCATAATTAAAATATTGTTTAAGTATTTCTAATGGACTTTGCAGCATATAAAATAATATCATTATAATTTTGAATTGTAAAGATAATAATACAATTTAACAAAAGGTCAGTTTAAGTTATTTCTTGTATTCACTAACGGCAGCGCCGTGAAATGCTTGTAGCAAAAAGTTATTATATTAACATACATTGAGCATCAGAGATGCGGTATGGTGAATTAGTAAATAAGAAACCATGTCACCGCTCTGCGGTTCTAATTGTTTTGTCTGGTTGTGTTTGTGCTACAAACATGCCGTCCCTACCGGGACTAAAAAACATGGACAAATAATTATGATTATTTATTAATGGAAATATGAAAAATGAAATGTATGATTTGTAAAACAGGTGAAACGGTTAAGGGTAATTCGGTTGTAACCCTGAATCGCGACGGGATGGTAATTGTTTTTAAAAGTGTCCCGGCAGAAATATGTAATAATTGTGGAGAAGTGTATGTTAATAATGATATTACTAAAAATTTATTAGATACTGCAGAAGAAGTAAGTAAAAGCGGTGTACAGGTGGACATTAGAGAATTTAAAGCTGCATGAAAATATTCTTTTAAAGAATAAAGTAAATTATTTCTGCTTTAATTTGCAAAATATATTTTTGTTAAAAAAAAAGTGTGCAAAATAAATGTTTTAAGAACATATTATTAAGCACACTCCAATTATGTATCGAAAGGACTTATTCTAAATAATTAGAACTTATTTGGTCCTGAAGATATAATCTTTCCTTTAGTGCTATCCGCAAACTGTGCAAAGTTTTCAATAAACATGTTAGCTAATTTTTTAGCAGTTTCATCATATTTATTCTTGTCTGCCCATGTATTTCTAGGATTCAATACTTCTGCAGGAACACCTTCGCAGGTTTTAGGAACGATAAGATTGAAGAAAGGATCAACATAAGTTTCAACATTATCTAATTTACCGGTAAGCGCTGCGTTAAGCATAGCCCTGGTATATTTAATAGACATTCTTTTACCAACTCCATAAGCCCCGCCGGTCCAGCCTGTATTTACAAGCCAGCATTTTACATTATGCTTAATTATTTTTTCACCGAGTAATTCAGCATAAACAGTCGGGTGAAGAACCATGAACGGAGCGCCGAAACATGTGCTGAATGTAGCTTTTGGTTCAGTTACGCCGGCTTCGGTACCTGCTACTTTAGCTGTATAACCTGAAATAAAGTGGTACATAGCCTGTTCGTTGGTTAATTTGGAGATAGGAGGGAGAACTCCGAAAGCATCTGCTGTAAGCATAATGATGTTTTTAGGATGTCCCGCCATTCCTTCAGGAACGATATTATCAATATGTGTTAATGGATAAGCTGCGCGTGTATTTTCTGTTAGCGTATCGTCATCCAGGTCAAGGCGCCTGCTTTCATTATCCATAGCAACGTTTTCAAGAATAGTTCCGAACTTACGGGTGGTTTCATAAATTTCAGGTTCTGCCTGCTTTGAAAGGTTAATAACCTTAGCATAGCATCCGCCTTCATAATTGAATACGCCGTTGTCGCTCCAGCCATGCTCATCGTCGCCGATTAACCTTCTGGAAGGATCTGCTGATAAAGTTGTTTTTCCTGTTCCGGAAAGGCCGAATAAGATAGCTACATCGCCTTCTTTACCGACATTTGCCGAGCAGTGCATAGACATTACTTTTTCGAGAGGGTTAAAATAATTTAAAGTGGTAAAAATTGATTTCTTAATTTCACCGGCATAATGAGTTCCGCCGATTAGCACTAATTTTTTACCGAAATTTAAGATTACGAACACTTCAGAATGAGTTCCGTCCATTTCAGGATCAGCATGGAAACCGGGCATATCTATTACAGTAAATTCAGGTGATGAAGCTTCCAGTTCACTCTGATCTTTGTACTGCCTGAAGATATTTCTGGCAAATATACTGTGCCATGCTTTTTCAGTTATAATACGGATTGGCAGTTTGTATTTAGAATCAGCGCCTGCATAACAATCCTGTATGTATAGGTCTTTTCCCTGAATATAAGCCAGCATTTTAGCATAAATTTTTTCAAATTTAGCCTCTTCCATTGGCGTATTAACTTTTCCCCACCATACATTATGGTCGCTTGTAGGTTCTTTGGTAATAAATTTATCATTAGGACTTCTACCGGTATGAGAACCGGTCCTGACAACAAGCGGGCCTAAGTGAGACAGAGAACCTTCTCTTCTTCTTATTGCATGTTCATATAAAGCTGCTGTTCCCAGGTTAAAGTGTATTTCATTTATATTTTTTATCCCTTGCTGATTAAGCTGTTTTAGTACTTGTTCCGATGTAGGCATTAGTTTTCTCCTTTGGTTGAATTTATAGTTAAATCATCGAAAAACGAAATATATCTTGACATAACATATTTATTTTACATACTAATTAAAGATAATAATAAAAAAATATCAATAGTGTGACAAATTATAAAAGAAAAGCTGTAAAATGTGCCATAAAGAGGGTTATTTGATCACTCGAGGCACACATTAAAATATAATTTCTATATAAAAAGTGTGCCCCGATATTAGTTTAGTCTTTTTTCAGCTTATCCATGAACGGAGTAAGCAAATCAATTGGAACAGGGAATATAATAGTGGAATTT
>JARLHB010000190.1 GCA_031292465.1 Ignavibacteriaceae bacterium | reverse complement strand
TTTTTGATCTGGCTTTTGATAATTAAGCTTAACGCCGTCAACATCTGTAAAAATAATAAACTGCGCCTCTAAATTTTCTCCCCGGGATTTTGCGCGTTCTATCAACATCCTGCCAAGCAGGGCAGAAGCCAGATCTTTATCAACCACAGCCTCAACTCCAGCATAAATATCGGCGGGTTTATTTGCCGGATTATATTCTCTTTTATATGTTATATCGAAACTGCACCTGTATATTTCTTCGCCGCCGAATATTTCAGGAATAACTTTAGCAACAGGAATTCCACCTCCGCCGACTGCAATGGGTATAACGCCGGAGCGCATATTATTTTCTATTAGGTCTATTTCAATAATGTCTATCGGGCGGGGGGAAGGCACTACCCAGCGCCAGAGCTCAATATTATTTCCGTTCATCTTGTAAAACTTCATCTTATGGTTGTCTTCGGACTGCTTTTTAAGCGCTTCATCTTTTGAATATGACGGGCCTATATATTTTACAGGATTAAAAAAATCAGGATCGGCTTTATCAACAACAACGCGCGTTATTGTTTCTGCTGCTATACGGTTAACGCCAAGAAACTTCAGGCTATTTGTCAATTGGGAAAGCATATAACCCATAGAACCCTGCGTATCCGCATCGCATACATCAAGCGGTACGGAATTGTTTTTATGAAAATAGCCGTCCTCTTTTAACATCAAATTTCCCACCTGCGGGCCGTTTCCATGAGTTACAATATAATAATCATCAGGATTTTCTTTTATTATTTCAGCAAGCAGTTTACAGGTTTCCGCAGTACGCTGCCATTGCTCGGCTAAATCCGGCATAACAAGCTTACCTGTCTGCGGGTCAGTTCTTCCCGTAGGAGCTACCTCATTACCGCCAAGCGCAAATATCGTTAATCTTTTAGGCATACTTTTACATATCAGATTATTCTAAGTTATATTAAATCAAAACCGCTTTTAAAATGACAGTAATCACAAATAACATGTCAATAACGAATAATTATACGTGATAATTATAAATATATACTAATTATCGACAAAAGGGTAGTGAAATTTTAATGGCTGTGACTGATTTACCTGTTATTAATTAATTCAAGTATAAGTGAAAATTATTTTTAAGGATATATTGAATAATATTCACTAATTATGTAATATTACGAAGATAATACTTATTATTAGGTAATTACCGAATGATTGACGACATTGATGCTAAAATACTGAATATACTTCAGAACAATTCGCATACTACCAATGCAGATATTGCAAGGCAGATCGGGATGGCTCCTTCGGCTGTATTTGAACGAATTCGCCGGCTGGAAAAGAAAGAAATAATAAAAAAATATTCGGTTCAGATTGAACCTGCGGAAGTAGGTAAAGCTCTGCTTGCATTTATAGAAGTTGAAGCAAACGGCCCGGTAGTCGATCAAAAAACAGCTAAAGAAATTTCTAAGATTGATGAAGTTCAGGAAGTGCATATTGTTGCCGGTAAGGACTGCTATCTTGTTAAAGTTAGAGTGGAAAACACTCAGGCGCTTACAAATTTATTAAGAACTAAATTTGCGGCAATTCCTTCCGTAAGAACTACAAATACGACCATTGTACTGGAAACAGTTAAAGAAACATCAGAGTTAAAATTCTAATTCTCTCTCTCACTTGTAGGCTAATTCTTCCTCCTTTGACGGAGAAGGGTTAGCTTACCGGGTAAACGAAATGAATAATGATTATAATTCCCAAACACGTAAAAAATCTTAGTCCGTACAAAGCAGGCAAACCAATTGAAGAGCTTGCCCGCGAAAAAGGGCTGAAAAAAATTGTTAAACTTGCTTCGAATGAAAACCCGTTAGGCCCCTCGCCAAAAGCAATTGAAGCAATTGCCAACCATATTAATTCATTACACCGATATTCAAGCCCAAAAACTTTAAGGCTTGTTAATACCATAGCAGAAAAATATAACAAGCTGCCGGAAGAAATTATTGCTGCAAGCGGTTCGGATTCCTTAATTCAATATATAGTTTCTACTTTCAGCGTTGAGGGCGATGAAGTTTTAAGTTCGGAGGGGACATTTATCGGCTGGTATGTAAGTATTGATAAGTATGACAGGAAATCCATTAATGTTCCTCTGAATAATTATCATATAGACCTTAATGGAATATTAGAGCGGATTACAGGAAAGACCAGAATTATATATCTTGCAAATCCCAACAATCCCACAGGCACAATGTTTACAAAAAGCGAATTTGAAAATTTCATGAGCAGGGTGCCTAAGGAAGTACTGGTTATTCTTGATGAGGCATATACAATTTATGCTGAAGATATTCCGGGATACCCGAACGGCTTACTGTATAATATGGAAAATCTTATAGTATTAAGAACGTTATCCAAAGCGTATGGCTTAGCCGGATTAAGAGCCGGGTTTGCCGTTGGCCCTGCTTATCTTATTCAGGAGTTATACAAAATGCGCCTGCCTTTTGAGCCTAACAGCCTTGCACAGGAAGCGGCTATTGCCTCATTTAATGATGATGTATTTCTAAAAGAAACTATAAGGATGAATAAGCTTTCATTAAATATGATGAAAGATAAGTTTGATGAAATAGGGATCCGCTACATCCCAACTTCAGCAAACTTTTACCTCTTATTATTCCCTGATGAAGAATTTGCAGTCCGGTTTAATGAAGAATGCCTGAACAGGGGATTAATACTAAGGCACGTAAAGAATTTCATGATTCCAAACGGCATAAGGATAAACTCCGGTACAAAAGAAGAGACGGAATTTGCCTTGAAAATTATTGAAGAAGTTTATTTTATCTTATTAGATAACTGAAGTTACGCAAAAATCGATTTTTTATTAGCCCCGCCATTTAGAGCCTGTATGAAAATTAGTTTTGCATGAATAATTATGCTATAAATATTTTGATTAACTTCTTGCACAGGGAGTGGTAAACTGTTGAAACAGTTAAGGGAAATATTGATCGGATTATTAACACCGCGATTAATCGCGATGTTAATAATAAAACCAAAACCTCTTCAACCGTTTTAACGGTTTACCACCCCCTTATAATTGCGAGTGTAAAAGCAAAATATTGTATAATTATAATTTTGTTTCGATTTTTCACAAAGCTTGTAAATGGCGGGGCTATTGAAATACGAAACTGCGTAACTTCAGTTGGGTAATATTAATGCTAATTAATCAGGCTACCACATATTACAGGGACATGTAAACGAAACACACAACTACAAGTCCGCATTATTAGAACTTACCCATTATTATAATAAATTATGTTCAACTGACACTATTGGAGCATCAAATCTCGAAATAATTTAACCTGCCGATACCATCTTAATTTTGTATTACTTAAATTCATATTCAAATATTATCACGCAGAGTAACATGAGCATTACCAAGGAAACGAGCGGGGATGTATTAGTATTAAAGATAAATATTAAAAGAGCAACGGTTACTGAAGCGGATGAGCTTAGGACTATCCTTTTAAGATATATTGAATGCGGGTGGAGGAAAATAGTATTAAATCTTGAGGATACATCATTTTTAGATTCTACATTCCTGGGATCAATATTTATAGCATTAAGAACAATTTCCAAACTTGGAGGCGACCTAAGGATTTCCGGCGTGCATGGCGATGCAAAAAATATACTGGAAACTACGGGGGCATTCCGTGTACTTACTTCTTTTATCAATGTAGAAGAGGCGGTTGCCAGCTTTGCCGGTAAAAAAAGTTTTGTATGAAATAATAAATGGATATAAAATTCTGTTGGAAGAAAAAATTAAAAATAAAGCCCTTAAGTAAAAATATATTAATTCCCGGGGCAATTTGTAATCAGGATTACAAGTATAAAAAATATTATTATTTATTTTGACCGAAATGTTTTAAAGAAATCTTTAAAAACAGCGCCGGGAACAATTTCCGGATAAAAATGGGACAAAAAGTGCTTATAAAAAATGTGGAAACAGGAAATCTTTTTCTTTATTCAATTCATTAAGGAGTAATAATTATGGACGTAGTAGTATTGTCTCGTATACAATTTGCTATGACAGTCGGATTTCATTTCATATTCCCGCCGATCTCCATCGGGCTCTCCTGGCTATTGGTATTAATTGAAGCTTTTGCATGGAAGAGGAAGGATGAAATTTACGAAAAAATAGGAAAGTTCTTCAGTAAGATACTCGCCCTTTCATTCGCCGTAGGGGTTGCCACAGGGATTACAATGGAATTCCAGTTCGGCACAAACTGGGCGGAATATTCCAAATTCGTCGGTGATATATTCGGCGCCCCGCTGGCAGCGGAAGGCGTTTTTGCTTTCTTCCTTGAATCCGCTTTCCTCGGATTGTACCTGTTCGGAAGGAATAAAGTTTCTAAAGGAACTCACTGGTTTTCAATTTTAATGGTTGCTGTTGGCGCTACTATATCCGCTTTCTGGATAATTGTAGCCGGTTCATGGATGCAAACACCTGCAGGTTACGTTATCAAAAACGGCAGGGCAGAACTAACCGACTTCTGGGCGGCTGTATTTAATCCTTCCACAATGGTAAGATTCCTTCACACAGTTGATGCCGCATTAATAACAGGCGCATTTATGATGGCAGGAATTTCTGCATATCTTATATTAAAGACAAAACATGAAGTGATTGCCAAAAAATCAATGAAGGTTGCAGTTATATTCGGCCTGGTAGTATCATTGCTGGAATTATTCCCGTTCGGGCATGAAAGCGGAAGGGAAGTAGCTAAAATGCAGCCTGAAAAATTTGCAGCTATACAGGGGCTTTATACATCACAAAGCGGCGCTCCTATGGCTGTATTTGCCGTGCCGATTATGCCCCCGCCGCAGTTAAAAGCAAAAGTTGAAATTCCTAATTTGCTAAGTTTGCTGGCTTTCGGCGATATGAATGCAAAAGTGCAGGGAATTAATGAATTCCCGCCGGAAAATATTCCGCCGCTGTTTTTAACATTTGTTTCTTACCATAATATGGTTGTGCTTGGAATGCTGTTTATTCTTTTAACTGCGCTTGGCACTATACAGCTTTACCGTAAAAAATTATGGCAGAGTAAAAAGCTGCTTAGGCTTTTTGTATGGGCTATACCTTTCCCGGTATTTGCCTGTGAGCTCGGATGGATTTCTGCTGAAGTCGGCAGGCAGCCGTGGATTGTTTATAATGTTATGAGGACGAAAGATGCCGTTTCCACATCTGTGGTTGCAGGCGATGTATTATTCTCTATAATAATGTTCGGACTTATTTACCTGCTTCTCGGCATCCTGTTCATCTACCTGCTTGTAAAAGAAGTTAAACATGGCCCTGAGCTTGTTCATGCAACTGATACTGCAAAGGAGGTGTGGTAATAATGGATTTAAATATAACATGGTTTTTGCTTGTCGGGGTTTTAATAATCGGTTATGCAATACTTGACGGATTTGACCTCGGTGTAGGCGTTATTCATCTTTTTACAAAGAAGGAAGATGAAAAAAGAATTGCAATGAATTCAATCGGCCCTGTTTGGGACGGCAACGAAGTATG
>JARLHB010000189.1 GCA_031292465.1 Ignavibacteriaceae bacterium | reverse complement strand
CCCGGCAGCGTCGGTGAGGCGAAATTGCTAATCCTATAATTAGGTTGACGCCTGGGCGCCCGGGAGGGGTCTCGGAGGTGGGTTGACGGGATAAATTGTAGGAATAACATAAAAAAAGTAATGCTTGTGATAAAGTGCCGTACGCTCCGGCGAACCCCACCCGGCCTCCCCTTTAGCTAAAGGGGAGGTGAGAGTGATGGAAGGGGTTAATATTTATACTTCAGCCACTGCACAACTTCACCCCATTTGGGCTTTTTGCCGGACATTAAAATGCCTACACGGTAAATCTTGCCTGAAAGAGGGAAGATTACAAACATTGTTGCAAGGTTTACAACTATAGCAAGCGCAAACTGCCAGCCCGGCACATCCACAAGCGTCATTCTTGCCGGCATAACTATAATTGATGCAAAAGGCAGCATGGATGCAACAACTCCGATTGTATTTTCAGGGTTGTTAACAAGCGTAATACCAATAAAGAAGGGTATCATTATAAGCATCATTATAGGCCAGATGCCTGACTGCGCATCCTGGTCATTATCAAATATGGCGCCTACCGTAGCGAACAAACCGAGGAATGTAATTAAGCCTACAAGAAAATTAAACAGCACAAAGCCAATTTGTGCAAGACTTATGTCTATTGTAAAATCGGCAGGGAGTACAAAGATTGATGATGAAATAACAAGTACAAGCGGCATAAGCCATATAATCATTTGTGCAACGCCGGTTATTGTTGTCCCTATTATTTTACCGGCCATAAGTTCTTTGCTGTTAACGGAGGAAAGGAGCACTTCAACAATCCTGTTGTTCTTTTCCTGCACAACAGACCTCATCATCATTGTGCCCAATAAAATCATGCTAAGGTAAAGAAGGAATGTAAACAGGAATGATACTACCTGGTTGCCGATTCCTTCGGCTTTAATTTTAGTATCATTGGAAATCCTGAAGCTGTTAAAATCCACTCCCTGTCCCGCATAAGAAATTTCTTTTTCTGAAAGCTGTTTGTCTGCAAAGTGCATATCAATAAGCGCGGAGTTAATAGCGCTTCTGAATTTGTTGAACAAAGATATATTATTCGGGTTCTTTGAATAATAGTTTACTTTCTTATCGGTAAGTGCGGAATTAGGAATAAAGATAACTCCGGTAAGCTTATCGCTTAATAAATCTTTCTTCAGCAGGGGCAGCATATTATCAAAATCGTTTTTAGGCATAAAGTTATAAGTTATTTTGAAGTTCCGGTTTTCAACCTGCGGAAGTTTTGCAAATTCGCTTGAAACATTTACTGCCAATTGCGGCGTTTCGCATGTTACCTGCAAAGATGCGGTTGTATTGCTGTCGTAATTAAGCAGCGCCATTTGCAGGCCGAGCGTACCGAACATAATAGCCGGCACAAGCAGCGTCATAAAAATAAAGCTTCTGCTCAGCACTTTTTCTCTTAATTCTCTTTTAATAATGGAAAGCGTTCTCCTGTTAAACATGTTTCACCTCCGCTGTATTTGCATTATCATTATCGTTCCCGGCTAATTGCACAAATATTTCCTGCAGAGATATTTCATCGGCGGCAAACTTTGTTACAATAATATTGTTATCAACAAGCGCTTTCAGCAGCTGCTGAACATGCTCCGGCTCCTTTACTTTTATGGAAGAAGAGTTGCCGTACTCAACAATGCTTTCTACAATAGGACTAGTTTTAAGGAAAGATAAATCCCCTTTATAATTTATGCTTACATTCCGTGCAGCATAATTGGATTTTATTTCAGACATAGAGCCGTTCAGTATTACTTTGCCTTTATCAATCATTGTAATATGGTCGCACATTCTTTCTGCGAAGTCCATAAGGTGTGTTGAAAAGATGATAACCTTACCCTGGCTTTTTAATTCAAGAATAATTTCTTTAAGCAGATTTGTATTTATAGGATCAAGTCCGGTAAAAGGTTCATCAAGAATAATATATTCGGGATCATGAAGAATAGTGGTAATAAACTGGATTTTCTGCTGGTTGCCTTTTGATAAATCTTCCACCTTCGAGTTTTTCCTGTCGGCAAGCTGAAATCTTTCAAGATATTCAAGCGCTTTCTTTTCGATGGCTTTACCCGTTTTACCTTTAAGCTCGGCAAAGAATAAAAGAGTTTCTATTACCCTCATCTTTTTATAAAGGCCTCTTTCTTCAGGCAGGTAGCCCACTTTATCTTTAAAATCCTGCCCGACTTTTGCGCCCTGCAATAACACTTCACCGCTGTCAGGCAGATAAATATTCATCATCATCCTGATGGTGGTGGTTTTACCTGCGCCGTTTCTGCCTATCAGCCCGAATACCGAGCCTTCCGGCACCGCAAACGAAACGTCATCCACCGCCCGCAGTTTGTTAAATGTTTTTACCAGATTTCTAACTTCTAAAACATGCATAAATAAACCTGCCGTATATTAAAAAAAAGAAATGTTTAACAGATTGAAAAATAAACCATTCGGCTAAAAGAATGAAATGTATTATGCTTAAACGGCAATAAAAGAGGATTAAATTAAACTGTAGTGTGAATTAGGAGAAAAAAGTAAATATAACATTTAAATATTTTACCAATATTTAAACCACCCCCGGCTTCAGCCTCTGGCCGAAAAGCCGTTTCCCTTCTCCGCTGGAGTCTGTCAGATTTATAGGGTATAAGATCGATATTTTTAATTGTTATGTTAGAAGGTTTATGGTAAAGCATAAGATTATTTGTTTTAATCCTTTTCCCCTCCTTGATAAGGAGGGGATTAAGGGGAGGTCGAAGTGTGCAAAATATTTATATAATTCAAATCTAACTCACACAACGGGTTAATTTATCAATTACTCAGAAATTAACAATTTGTGCGCAAACTCTATCCGTCTTTTCAATTTATTGACAAATGATAGCCACGTGCTTAATTTTATACGCAGTACAAATCTATATTTAACAAAATACTTATATCTATATAAGGAGTATATGGAAAAGGGAAGATTACAATCTTTCAGCGACGGCGTTATTGCAATTATTATAACCATCATGGTACTGGAATTAAAAATCCCGATTGGCGACAGCTTAGCCTCATTAAAGCCGCTTATACCAATATTGATAAGCTATATACTTAGTTATATCTACATTGGTATATACTGGAATAATCATCACCACATGTTTTATGCAGTAAGTAAAATAAACGGCGGAATATTGTGGGCAAACCTGCATTTGCTTTTCTGGCTTTCAATAATCCCTTTTGTAACCGGCTGGATGGGGGAGAATCACTTTACAACACTCCCGGTTGCACTGTATGGATGTGTTTTATTCATGTCTGCTCTGGCATGGACGATTCTTTCGCGCTCGTTAATAAAGCAGCATGGCAAAACTTCGCTTATTGCAACAGCATTCGGTAAGGATTTAAAGGGTGCATTATCTCTTATTCTTTATGCAATCGCAATATTTATTGCATTTATTAATCCCTGGGTAAGTTTATGCCTGTATGTAATAGTTGCCGTTATGTGGTTCATCCCTGACAGGAGGATAGAGAAATTAGTATAGTATATAATGCAATCATTGTTATATATTTATAGCAAACACATTCCTGAAAATAAATAATACTAAAAATATTTATTTCACGGAGCAGATTATTTCATTATCCTAAATAATAATTGCTGTGCCGGTCAGTATTTGCAAAACCAATAGTGTCGTTTACAAAAAAGTAAATCTCATCTGGATTTACCGGTTTTGTAAGAACCTTTACCGGGGAAAGGTAATAGCTGTCAATCAGGGAAATCTGATCGGTACTGTCCGCAATAAAAATATATGGTATTTTAGTTATGCTTGTTATCCGGGAGATTGTTTCAACGCCATCTATTTCACCCTTTAAAGCAATATCGGTAATTATAATGGAGGGGTAAATATTTAAAGCGGATGTAATCAGTTCCTGTCCTGATGAAATTATATCCAGTACCTGAAATCCTTTCTTTTCTAAGGACAACTTCATTAATTCCGATGAAACCAAATCATTGCTGCATAAAAGAATTCTATTGTTTTTATTCATCATATCATTCACCATAAAAAAGATTATAAATAACTGCATATTTCAAATAACATTTACAAGTGTAAGTTAGTAATATTAGCAGTATGAAAGAGGTTTTATTGTATTAATAAATTATTAATTATGTGCGGAATAGGGCTATAATGGCATAAAGAGTGCGGATGCGGTTTCTCTTTCGATATAGACATGGTTCATTTGTAAATTCAGTCAGAAATGCTCAACATGTATAATCTGCCGCGCAAAGTGGAAATTGCTAAAATCGGAAATGAGGCGTAAGTTAATTTGATAAGATTTTAAATAATTATTAAATGGGAAATACAAAGCAGCAGCCATATTTGTTAAGATAAATAAATCATAATAGTTGAAGTGCCTTCATGGCTGTGAATATTGGAACAATATTTGTTGATTTAATTTGTTTTGCATTAATATTTAAACAAATTGAATTAAAATTACACTGAAAGAAAAGAGAAAATGCGATTTATTACTTCTGTCTTATTGCTGATATTTGTCATTTCAAATTGTCAAACTGCATTCCCGCAGGAAGATTTAAATAAAATAGTTGCAAAAACCGGCAGCACCGCCATATCGGAAGAAGAATTTCTGCAAAGGTATGAGATGACGCCGCTATTCAGGAAACACATTAAAAGGATTACACCTTCGCTAAAATTAGAATTTTTGTATTCGTTGATAGCTGAAAAATTATGGGCGCTTCAGGCAAAGGAATTTGGTTATGATACCACAGAAGTAATGAAATTTGCAGATAATGAACTTGAAAAAATGTTTGTAAGGGACGCACTGTATCACCGGGACATAAAAGATAAAATTAAAATATCTGATGAAGAAATGATACGCGCATATGTTAAAAACGGTAAAAAGCTGTTAGTTAACTTTTTATTCTCAACAGATAAAAACGAGATACTTAATTTATATGAAATGCTTAATAACGGCGTACCTTTTGATTCCGCGCTTGCAGTAAGGCCGGAAGCAGCCGAACAAAGCAAACCTGTGGAAATTCAGTTCGGGCAGACATCGGAGGAAATAAATGATTCATTGTATGCTTTGAAAATCGGGGGATATACTCACCCGGTTTCCACTCCGGACGGCTGGTATATATTCAGGATGACAAATATTGAAAAACAGGTATTTTCTTCTGAGTCCGATAAAGAGAATGCATCTTCAACCGTTAAAAAAGCGCTGGAAAAATATAAAACAAAGAAAATCTACAATAACTATTATCAAAAATTCTTCAAAGATAAAAAAGTAAACGTAAATGCGCCTTTATTCCAAAACCTGGTAAGAAAAATTGCGGTTGTATTTAAAGAGAAGAAAACCGCATTCAGGATAAAAGATAAGGATCCTATAATATTTGAACCGAACGATGCAATAAAAATTGAAGATGAATTCGGGAAAGACAGTTTAAGTCTGAATTATATAGAATTTGCAGATCAACCGGTTACATTAGGCAGGTTTATTAATATTTTGTCATTTACTGAATTTAGCGCTCCGGATTGTGATTTAATGAATATTGCTAAATTGCTGGACGCAAAAACGCGTAAGGTTATTGAGGAAGAATATCTTAGCCGGGAAGGTATGAAAGACGGGTTAAATTTTACGCCATCTGTTCAAAATGATTTGAAAATGTGGAAGGAGTCTTACCTTTCTCAAATGCTGCAAAATAAATTTATAGACTCTGCAAAAATAAGCGAGAAAGAAGTTTACGATTATTATAAAAGCAATCATAAAAATGAAGTTTATCCCGAACAGGTAAATATTGTTGAAGTATTAACAGGCAGCGCCGATACTGCTGGAATTG
>JARLHB010000188.1 GCA_031292465.1 Ignavibacteriaceae bacterium | reverse complement strand
GTCTCATTTAAATGGATGGTATGTGCCTAAATTTCTAATGGCAATGTCCCAGGGTAAAGCTGTTCAGGTGTTAAAGGGATTTCCTTTTTATCTGGTTATTCTTTATTTAATTCTTCTAATTTTAAATTATATATATTATCTTACAATAGTTCTTCTCTTTTTAATACGTATTATAAAAGAGAAAACATTTAGATTATTTGATAAAAAGTATCTGCCGGTTACGTTATTTATTATATTGGGGCTGCTAATTACATTGGCAGCTTACGGCGATGCAAGGTATAATTATCCTTACATGTTATTCGTTATACTATTTATAGCAGAACCTGTTAGCAGGTACTTAAATGGTCAAAGGTTATTTTACAATAAATAATGAAATAAAATGATTGAATATTTCATACATAATTCAATTCGTTTTGTAATAAACTAATTATAATGAATATCTTATTTATAAAAGGGACGCAAATAATTTTATCAATTTAATCCCGTTTATATAAATCTCACTGTAAGGAGATTATAAAATATTCAAATTAATTCAAAATTTGTGGATTTATAATGGAGATTATTAAGTATACTGAAGAATGGAAAGAAAGATGGGATAATTTTATCTTGTCGTCAAATAACGGGACGATGTTTCATCTCCAAAATTTTTTTGATTATCACACACCTGGAAAGTTTAAATTTGATCATCTTATATTTTTGAAAAAAAATAAAATATTTGCAGTTCTTCCAGGTGCAATTAAAGATGGAACTTTTGAATCACCAATAGGGGCAAGTTATGGTTCAATTGTAACAAAGGATATAAAGTTTGTAGAAACTATGGAAATAGTTTCTACGCTTCTGAATTACGGAAAAGAGAATAATATAAAAGAATTTATATTAACTCCGGCCCCAATGATTTATGAAAAATACCAGAATCAGAACCTTGATTTTGCAATGCTATGGCAAGGATTTTCTTTTCAGCTTCATTACATTTCAAGTGCAATTAAACTTGATAAAGACCGGGAAATAACCGGACGCTTTTCACCTAACAGCCGCCGCAATATTCATAAATCTTTATTAAACCCGGATATTCGCGTGGAAATAAATGAACGTTACGATGAGTTCTATCCTATTCTTCTTGAAAATAAAGCGCGGCATGATGCAAAACCAACCCATTCTTATGAAGATTTGATGAAGTTGAAAAAGATATTACCTGATAATTTGAAGCTTTTTATGATTTATCTTGGAGAAAAACCCATCGGCGGATCATTAATGTTTTTTACAAACAAAAGAGTTGCACTTTGCTTCTATAATATGATGCTGTATGAATATGCGGAATATATGCCAATGCATCGAATTATGTATGATATAGTAAAGTATTGCACTGAAAACGGCTACTCTTATGTAGATATTGGAGTATCACAGGATACAAAAGCCGAGAACCCAATGACTCCCAGCATGAGTTTAATCGAATTCAAAGAGCAGTTTGATGCTAAAACAATTATGAGAAATACTTTCCAAATTAAATTATAACTAATTCTTACTATGGATTACAAAAAAAAAATTTGTATCGTATTCCTTGGCAATATTCATTACGATTCAAGAGCTACAAACTTTTATAATTCTTTTAGTGAACGGGGATATAAAGTAAGCGTAATTTCTTTTGACTGGCTGACAAAAGAATTTAAAACTGAAAGAGGAGACGTATCTGTTATAAAACTGAAGAAGAGGGCAATTTCTATTGGTTTCTATCTGAAATTTGCATTCATCCTTTCTTTACGGTTATTATTCGAAAAAGCTGATTATATACTTGCCGAAGATGTTTATACTCTTCCTTTTGCCGTGCTGTTTTCAAAAATAAAGCGCACAAAAGTTTTATACGACTCCCGTGAAATATACGGGCATCTTGCTGGCTTGAAAAAAAAGAAAAATATCCAGGCATTCTGGAGGCTGGTTGAAGAAAAATGTATTGATAAAGTTGACATAGTAATGACAACAGGTGAATTGGATTCGGAATATATTGAAAAAGAGTATAATCTTGAAGGAACTATCGTCATCCGTAATCTACCGTTTCCTGTAGAAATTAAAGAAGCATTTGATTTCAGAAATCATTTTAATTTAGACAAAAGTAAAAAGATACTACTTTATCAGGGAGTTATTTTACATGGGCGAGGACTAAAAGAAATATTTGATATATTCAGTGAACTGAAGAATTGTGTTCTGATAATTTTGGGAGGCGGGGAGCAAAAAGAGTATTATCAGGAATTAGCCCGCGAAAAGAATATTGCGAAGGATGTGTTTTTCTTCGGTAAGGTTAACCAAAATGAATTATTTAAATATACTTCCGGAGCTGATATAGGGCTGGCAATTATAGAAAATCTAAGTTTTAGTTATTATTTAGCGTTACCAAACAAAATGTTCGAATATATTTATTGTGGTGTACCGGTATTTGTAAGCAATTTTCCTCAAATGAAATCTATAGTTGATAAATATAATGTAGGAGTTTATATAGATCCAGACAATAAGCCTGAAATTATAAGCCGGCTTAATAATTTACTTGATGATGTTGAATTAAGGAACAAATTGAAAGAAAATTGCAGTATAGCAGCCAGGGAATTGAACTGGAGCGAGGAAATAAAGAAACTGTTTAATTTGTTATAAAATAGGTGGTAAAGTTATTTCTTCGTATAAACTAATATTATATGCGCCGGGAGATTATATATCATATTTGATAACTTATCAACAAATTTCCATAATCCAAATGGGAAATATCTTAAAACTACATAGGTCCTTAGAAATATAAGAATTTTATTGCCAAATGTTTTCCAATATACACTATCAAGATTATTACCCTGATACAAAGAAAGAAGTTTATTCTCATCAAACGAATGTAAATGAGCATGCATGGGAGTCTTCTGATTACAATGAATACACAGAGAATATCTTATTAACTCTTTATAAGGGGTTGTAATAATAAGGCGGCAGCCCGGTTTAAGAACACGTAGAAGTTCTTTAATAAATTTATCAGGATAAAGTAAATGTTCAATTATTTCCGAAGCAATTATACAATCAAGTGTATCATCATTAAAAGGCAGTATATAAGAATCCGCTGTAACGCCGAAATGCTTCTCTGACGGGAATTTTTGTAATGCCTTAAAAGGGTTAATTGTAGATATATCAAGTGAAATGACTTTCTTGCCTTTTGCCAGGAATGAACCAGCAACCCAGGAAGAGCCGCAGCCTACGTCAAGAATAGTTTTTACATTTGCCGGAACTTTGGACACTATATATTGATGAACTCTGGATTCATCATGCGCAGTTGCACCGGGCCTATCTTCAAAATAATTAAATTCTTCTGCGTCAATTTTATAATGCTCGGTATAATTAAATTCTTTCAAAGGTATCCTGAATTATGTTTTAATGTTAAAAGTTTAATAATTATTAAAGCAATTAATCCTAAATTAGTTATTTTTCAATTGCTTATATAGATTATTAAGTAAATAATAATGACAAAAACTGATTTATCATCTTCAGACAATTTAATAAAAAATGCCAGCCTGTCAAAATCAATTGCATGGTATGGGCTTGGTAACGTATTTATACGTGCTCTCAGTTTTTTACTTCTCCCGGTATATTCCAATCTTATAACAACAACAGAATTCGGCAACTATTCTTTATTAATGTCGGTTTATTCGATTACAGCAATAATTTATCAGTTTGGAACGCAGAGTATATTAAAGAAACATTATCTTGAAGAAAACAATGTTGAAAAACGTAAAGTAATATTTTCTTCCATTTTTAATTCACTTGTAATATCCGGCCTGTTTCTAACCGTTATTTTAACGATTACTTCCGTACCCCTGTCGAAATTTATTTTTGGTAAACCCGATTTTTACACGTTATTATTTCTTGTTTATTCTTCACTATTCTTTGATTCCATAAGTATGTATGTTATTTCTTTGCTTAAAACAAAGGAAATGGCAAAAAAATCGGTTTATTACTTGTTAATTGGGGCAATAGGAAACTTTTTGCTGAATATTGTATTTGTGTATATGCTAAGATTGTCTGTCGCCGGTATTTTCTTGGCTCAATTAGTTTCAAGTGCGCTATTATTATTTATGCAGGTAGGAATAATAAAGAAAGAATATGTTTTCAAAATTGATCCGATTGTTTTTAAGTCAGTGCTGTTCTTTGCTCTGCCATTGGTGGCTGCTAATTTGTTCACGTCAATGGTTAACTTCGGTGACAGGTTTATATTGAATTATTTTGTTGGGCGTGAGGAGGTTGGGCTTTACAGCTTTGCATACCGGATAGCTTTGATTATGAATGTCCTTGTTGCAGCTTTTGAAAATGCCTGGAGCCCGCGTTCTATAAACCAGTTTTATAAAAACGATTATAAATATTATTACGGTAAAGTTCTCACTAAATTTATTGCACTTAGTTGCATCCTGCTGCTTAGTGTTTCGTTATTTGCTCAATATCTTTTTAAGATACATTTATTTAACATTTCATTATTTAATCCGGTATATAGTGCCGGTATAATTGTAATTCCGTTTGTAGTGACAGGGTATATTTTTAACGGAATATCCGCATTTTATTCAGTATATCCATATGTATCAAATAAAAGCTTCCATTTCCTTATAGCTGATTCCATTGCATTAGTAAGCAATATTGCAATTAATATTATACTAATTCCAAGAATCGGAATTATAGGAGCCGGGTACGCAACTACTTTAGCATTCTTATTTGAGGCTGGTTATATGTTCTTAATCTCGAGGCGTAAAATTGAAATAATATACCAGAGTAAAGAACTTCTTATTGCTATTTCTGCGGTATTACTTTTTTTAATTACTGGAATGTATATAAAAAACATTGCAGTCCATTTTTTATTGGTAATTTTGTATATATTAATACTGCGTTTTGTGGCGAAAATAAAATTTACATAATTAGTAAACCATATCTTAGCATAACCTATAACTGAAATAATAATATTAGCTTACAAAGCGGATCAGCCTAATTTAGTCTGACACTTTATAGGAAAGATTCTGCCAAAATGAAAAAAATATTAATTGCAGCAAACAGCTTTAAAGAATGTGCCGATTCTGTTACTACCGCCCGGTATTTTGAAAAAGAATTAGGAAATAATAAGTTGCTTAATATTGTCTCCAGGCCAATTTCAGACGGCGGAGATGGATTTCTAAATGTCTGCCGGGAATACTTCCATCTGGAAACAGTAAAATACAGGGTAAGTACTCCATATAACGATAAAAAATTAACGTGCAATGCCGGATATGACAGGAAAAACAAAGTAGTTTACATAGAATCTGCGGATATTCTCGGGTTAAAAGTTATTCCCAAGCCTAAAAGGCACCCCGTTATATTAAGTTCTAGAGGGATGGGAGAGTTATTAAATGCTTTTGTAAATGATGTTAATTCGAAGAAATTAAGTATTAAGAAAATTGTAATAGGTATAGGCGGGACGGGCATAAACGATTTAGGATTGGGTATGTGCTCAATGCTGGGCCTTAAACTGTTTGATAATAATGGTAATGAACTGGAAGTGATACCGAAGAATTTTCGGCTTGCTTCAAGCCTCTTATGGAGCAAGATTAAGCTTCCCTTTGAATTAGAAGTAATAATAGATGTTAAGAACCCTTTGCTGGGTAAAATGGGAGCCACAAATGTTTACGGAAAACAAAAAGGGCTGAAACAAAGCGAGTTGCAAGGTATCGAAAAAGGTTTTGAAAAAATTATTAATATATTGAATTATAATAAGTTGACAAGAATCCCTAATGAACTTTCGGGGGCAGGCGGGGGTCTTGCCGCAGGGTTCATTTTATTCCTTAATGTGAAAACTAAATATTCGGAAGAATTCCTGCTGAATGATTTGGGATTGAGAAAGATAAAAAAAACTGATTATGTTGTTCTTACCGAAGGCGCTTTTGACGAACAAAGCCTTATGGGCAAAGCTACCGGGTGCTTATTGGAGCATTTTAGCAAATCAGGGGCTAAAATAATAATATGTTGCGGGAAAATGGAAAAATCTGTAAAAAAACTTCTGCCGGATGGTACGGCAGTTATAGAATTAAGCAAATTCTTTAAATCAGAGAAAGAATCAATAAAAAACTTCCATAAAGGAATAAAATTAGCCTCACATGAAATTCTTCAGATAATTAATGAAGATAAAAAGAACTGAATCATTCTAAAATAATTTGATTTATTTCGAGAATAATTATTGTGATTTAAGTAATAATAACAAATGCAATTTTATCCCCTCGTTTTTTTTTATTAAATTTAAACAATATTTAGTCATTTCTTAGACGTAAAATTTTCAGAGAGAATAATGAAGCAATATTTGGATTTAGTTAAATTAGTGCTGGATGAAGGTATAAGAAAACCTTCCAGAACCGGTATAGATACACTTTCTTACTTTGCAGCTTTTTACAAAGTAGATCTTTCAAAAGGATTTCCTTTGCTTACAACAAAGAAAATGGAATGGAAATCCATGTTATATGAGGTTTTGTGGTATTTATCGGGTGAAAAACATATCCGTAACTTGCAAAAACATACTAAAATATGGAATGCATGGGCTGATGAGAATGGCGAGCTTGAAACAGCATATGGGTATTATTGGCGGCATTTTCCAAGTGCGGAAAAAGACAAATCAGGCAATTGGAAGGTTACGGAGATCGATCAGATTAAATATGTAATTGAAGAAATTAAAAGAAACCAATATAGCCGCAGGTTGATTGTTTCTGCATGGGAACCGGGCAATGCAACAAAAAGCAAACTTCCGCCATGCCACTATACTTTTGCTTTTAATGTAAGCAATGGTAAATTGAATTGCCATTTAACTCAAAGATCTGGTGATATTGCGCTTGGAATACCTTTTAATCTTGCAGCTTATTCTTTGT
>JARLHB010000187.1 GCA_031292465.1 Ignavibacteriaceae bacterium | reverse complement strand
TACGGCGCTGGAATATTTTGACGGATTTAGAAATGACAGGCTGCCTGCAAATCTTCTTCAGGCGCAAAGAGATTTTTTCGGCGCACATATGTACGAAAGGATTGATAAGCCAAGAGGCGAGTTCTTCCATACAAACTGGACGGGAAAAGGCGGCGATACTGCTTCATCAACGTATAATGTATAGAAATTGCTTTATTATAATAAGCTAAATTGTTTCTTCACAATGAAACAATTTAGCAATGAAGCAATAGAACAATGAATCAATAACTTGCCGTATTATTTAATCCGTGAATATCGATATTGCTTCTTCCGTAGGCTTAATAATTCAAAGGCAAATAATATTAGTACGGGAATATATTCCAAAATTAAAACCGGAGTATATTCCTTCCATATACCATTCAACAGGTAATTTAATATTGTGAATGATGTAAGGCTTATTAAACTTACGTAAGTTATTCCGCTCCATCTTGGAATAAACGGCAGCAGCACGGCAAGCCACCCTAAATACCACGGATGAACAACAGGCGAGCAAATAAACAACAGGAATATTGACAGGAATATTTTAGTTATTAAATCCTTCCTGCTTAATATAACAGGCAGGTATAAAATGATAAAGATAATTCCGCAAATTAATCTTGTATGCTGATTATTCTTAAAAAACATGTCCAGTACACTGAATATTATGCCGTTAAATGTCCAATGCTCTGTAAACTGCATTAAAGCCTGAAACGGTGAACCAGTAAATAAATAGGGCAGGTACATAAGCAGGCAGAGTACAGCGGGTATAATAACCACTTTCAATTTATTTTTAAAGCCGCTTTCGTTAAAGAAGAAAATCGGGATTAGTATCATTCCAAGCGGTTTAATGCAAATGGAAGCTGCAAGAAATACCAGGCTAAATAATTTTTGTTTATTCAGATAAAAGTAAATCGTAAATAGAAATAAGGGAAGCCCCAGGCCGTCTAAGTGTGCATCTATGAAATATTGAAATATTGGCAGGGCACACAGAGAATAAATAAGAACATTCTGATAGGGAAGATTCAGCTTTCTTAAGATAAGAAGGATACCCCAGATTGAAATTAAATCAAAAAAGAATAAAAATATTTTTACTCCGATATAACTTTCCCCGTACATTAGATATGAAAGACGAAAGATTAACTCACTTAACGGGGGATAGATTGTTTTCATATCCGGGAAGTTTATAAGCTTTGGCAATATATCCGAGTGCAGGCTTTTTAAAGCTGTATCAGCCGGGGCATATTTATACGGGTTTATTCCATTGGACTGGACTTTTCCGTCCCACACATATCTGTAATAATCATCCGAGCCTATCGGATGAAGGGGAATGAATGCTAGTTTTATAATTATCGATAAGCCTATAAGGGCATAAAAATACCTAACCGGCAGTTTTAATTTTAATATTTGCCGGGTTATAAATAAATACATTATTGATGAAGAAATAAATGCAATTGTATAAATAGAAACAGGTTTTAACGGTAATATTATAAATGTAAAAAGGGTAAAACCAAATAGTATAATTGAAAGAATAAATAAAATATTTTGTGATTTTCGCATCGGGTTTAAGCTTATATCGTAATACAATAAAAATAGTTAAAAGCTGACTAAACCCAAAATATTTATCGTGGTAATTAAATAAGTAAAAAAAACCGCATCTGTTTTAAGATGCGGTTAATTATGCAATAAAAGCGAAATAAACTTTTATCTTGACGGCATTTAAAATTAACGGATAAATGCTAAAATATTTAATCCTGTCTTATTTTGTAACGGGGCTGTTATAAATAATTATTCCGGTTCTGTAATAATTCCTTCGTCTTTTAATCTTTTATTTTCCAACTCAGCTAATTTTTGTTTGCCGTAAGTAAGCCGTGTAATAGCGGTAAATAAAACAGGGACTATAAATATTGCAAGTAAAGTTGCAGCAAGCATACCTCCCAGTACAGTCCAGCCAATAGTTGATCTTGCCTGAGCGCCTGCGCCGGTTGCAAAAGCTAATGGAGATACGCCGAATATAAATGCCATGGAAGTCATAAGTATTGGACGCAACCTCAATTTAACAGCTTCAATTGTTGCCTGAACAAGAGGTATTCCTCTTTCAACTCTGTCTTTTGCAAATTCCACGATTAAAATTGCATTCTTTGCTGCCAATCCTATAAGCGCAATTAATCCTATTTGAGCATATACATTATTATTAAGGTGCGGAATAAATGTAAGCGTAAGAATTGCTCCGAATGCACCTATCGGTACAGCCAGTAATACCGAAAACGGTACCGACCAGCTTTCATAAAGAGCAGTTAAAAATAGGAATACAAATATTAATGATAACGCAAATATTGTAAGAGTGCTGTTGCCTGCATTTATTTCTTCACGGCTTAAGCCGGAAAACTCATAACCGTATCCGGCTGGCAGTACGCTTGCTGCTACTTCTTTCAAAGCCGCTATAGCCTGTCCGCTGCTATACCCTTCAGCAGCGCCGCCGTCTATTTCAGCAGAACGGAAAAGATTGTAGTGGGAAATCATCGGAGCGCTTTCAGTCACGCTGTAGCTTACTAACGTACTTAGCGGTACCATTCCGCCGGAGGAATTTTTTACGTAATATTTCAGAAAATCCTGAATCCTTTCTCTGTAGTTAGAATCAGCCTGTGCAACAACGTGAAAGTTCCTGCCGTATATTGTAAAGTCATTAACGTAATTGCTTCCAAGGAATGTTTGAATAGTATTGTAAACATCTGATATTGAAACGCCAAGCTGCTCGCATTTCTCCCTGTCAATATTTACCTGGTAGCCGGGAGTGCGTGCAGTAAAAAACGAAAAGACACGGTTTAGCTCCGGGCGTTTGTTGGCTGCTGCAACAAATGACCTTACCACGTTTTCAAATTGTTTAATGCTGTCTGTGCTTTCACGCTGCTCCAATTGGAATGTAAATCCTCCCGTCTGGCCTAGCCCGGGTATTGCGGGCGGTGATATTACAACAATATTAGCCCCCTTTATTGCAGAGAATTTTCGCTGCAAAGTTGCTATCATGGAACTTAGCTGAAGTGACTTATCAGTTCTTTCATCCCACGGTTTTAATTGAACGAAAGCAGTTCCGCTGTTTGATTTTGTTGCAAAGGTTACAACGTTTAATCCGCCTAAAGCTGCAAAATGGGCTATGCCGGGTGTTTGTTTCAGAATAGACATAACGTTGTTAAGTACATCCAGGCTTCTTGCTGTTGAAGAAGCTTCAGGCAATTCAAACGTAACATACAGTCTGCCTTCATCTTCGGTAGGAATAAAACCTGTCGGTTTTGTTTTAAATAGCAGTACTGTTCCGGCATAAATAAAAATTAATATTATTAAAAAGTAGGGTGTAACTTTTATACACTTTTGTACGCCTGCCCCATATCTCTCGGTTATCTTTTTAAACCAGGCATTAAACTTTGCAAAAAATTTATTAATACCTTTAGTTTCTTTGGCAGGATTTGACGGCTTTAGGAAAAGCAGGCATAAAGCAGGAGTTAAAGATAAAGCCACAAATGCAGAAATTAATACTGATACGGCAATTGTAATTGCAAACTGCTGATATAATTTTCCAACGATTCCGGGTATAAATCCAACCGGAACGAATACAGCTGCAAGTATTAATGCAATAGCTATAACCGGCCCGGCTATATCGGACATCGCTTTTGAAGTTGCTTCCCTCGGCGAAAGCTTTTCTTCATCAATATAATGCTGAACCGCTTCTACTACAATTATAGCATCATCAACCACAATTCCGATTGCCAGCACAAATCCGAACATTGTTAATGTATTTATAGTAAAGTGCAGCGGTAAGAAAAAGGCAAAAGTTCCGATTATGGAAACAGGTATTGCCAATACAGGAATCAAAGTTGCGCGCCAGCTTTGTAAAAATAAAAATACCACCAAAACAACCAGCGCTAAAGCTTCAATCAGCGTAGTCACTACTTCATTTATTGAAACCTTTACAACGGAGACAGATTCGAAAGGAACAACATAATCTACATCTTTTGGAAATGATTTTTTTATTTCATCCATCGCTTTGTAAACGCCGTTTGCTACATCCAGTGCGTTGCTTCCCGGTGCCTGATAAACTAATAAGTAAGATGCTTTTTTGCCGTCAACAAATGAATTGTTTGCGTAACTGAATTTACCAAGTTGTACGCGGGCTACATCCTTTAAATGGACTTCCGTACCCTGCTGAAGGTTTGCACGAATAATAATATTGCCGAATTGCTCTTCTGAATTTAAACGGCTGTTTGTGAACACCGTATATTCAAAAGCCTGTGCGTTATTTTGAGGCGGGGCTCCTATTGAACCGGCAGCTATTTGCAGGTTCTGCTGTGATAATGCATTTATTACGTCATTAGCTGTAAGATTTAACTGCGCCAGTTTATCAGGCTGAAGCCATATCCGCATACTGAAATCATCTGCTCTTGTGAAGATATCTCCCACGCCATTTACCCGGAGCAATGCATCTCTTATAAAAATATTAGAATAATTATCAAGGAACGTTATATCATGAGTTCCATTAGGTGAGTAGATTGCTACCAGAAGTAAAATGCTCGGGCTTCGCTTCCTTGTAGTCAATCCCAGTCTTTTAACAACATCCGGCAATTGGGGCGTTGCAATTCCCACTCTGTTTTGTATATCCAGTGCTGCTATGTCCGGGTCTGTTCCAACATTTAATATAACGTTGATAGTAGATCTGCCGTCGCTTGTACTGTTGCTTTGCATATATGCCATACCCGGGGTGCCGTTAACCTGCGTTTCAACGGGCGTGGATACGGTTTGTTCAACAGTAAGCGCATCGGCGCCGTTAAATGATCCGGTTATCTGAACAGTGGGGGGAGTAATATCGGGATATTGGCTTATAGGTAAATTGAAAATAGCAATTAAACCTACCAGTACAATTACAATTGAAATTACAATAGCTGTTATCGGTCTTTTAATAAAAATATTTGATATCATCATTTATCCGGTTTGAGTATTATTTACCAGGCGCTGCCTGGGTCACCTGTTTTGGGTGTGCGGGCGCTAAGATTATAGGAGAATTATCCCGAAGCTTTTGTACTCCTTCGGTTATTACAAATTCACCGGGCGTTAATCCGTCTTTTACAATTACCATCTCATTTATCGGCACACCGAGAGTAACTTTTGTTTGAATAGCTTTATTGCCTTTTGCGACAAACACAAAATATTCACCCATCTGCTCCGATACGGCTTTATATGGTATTATAATACTATTTGAAGTATTGTTGTTAAGTACACGGACGTTGCATGTAAGGCCCGGCCTTAATAAATAGTTGTTATTCGGGAATATTATCCGGGCTTTTATAGTTCCGGTTTGGGGATCAACTGCCCTGTCCAAAAAGCTGAGATGGCCGGAATAAGGGTAAACAGTTTGATCAGGAAGAATTAATGTAAATGTTGAATCCTTTGGCCCGGCTTTTACTTGCAAAAGATTAATAAACTTTGTAATAAGTTTTTCATCCAGCCCGAAATCCACTGCAACCGGATTATCCGAAGATAATGTATTTAATAACGTTTGTCCTGCAGTAACCGCAGAACCTAATTTTACCTGGGATATGCCGATTGTTCCGTCATATGCTGCATATATAACAGAATTACGAAGGTTGGTTTGCACTGCATTAACGTTGCTTTCGGCAGCAGCTACCTGCATCTTTGCAGACTGTAAATCTGCCTGGGCGTGTTCCAGTACCTGGCGCGCAATAGCATCTTTCTTTGCAAGGTCGTTATATCTGTCGGCGTCCTGCTGCGCTCTTATAAGATTGGCCTTTACCGCATTCAAATTAGCTACAGCCTGCTCATATGCTGCCTTGTATTGCTGCTGATCTATGCCGTATAATTTTACTCCTTTATTTACATGCTGGCCGTCTTTAAAATTGATGCCGGTTAAATAACCCGATACTTCAGGCCGTATGTCTACCTGGTTTAATGCTGTTACGCTTGCAGGATAATTATCATAATAAACTGCGTGCTCAGGTTTAACTTCATAAACCTCAACAAGGGCAGGGGGCATCTTAGGCGGCATACTTTTATTGCCGCAAGAAACCAATAGAACTGAAGTTATTATTATAATTGCTGACTTATATATCTTATTATTCATAATATTTAACAAATTTATTTACTGATATTTAATTGTTCCCAAAGCCTTTTGAACATCCAGCTTACTGCTTAATACCCTGTATAATGCGGCAACATAGTTTACCTCGGTTGTCCTTAAATCTGATTCTGCGGTTATTACTTCCAAATAAGTTTTAACGCCTGATTTATATTGCAATTGAATTATATTATACACCTCTTTAGCAAGGTCAAGATTATTTTTCTGGGAGTTATAATTAGCCAAATCGCTTTTATAGTTTGCAATTGCCTGACTGTATTCCGTATTGATTGAAACTTTTAATGCCTCAAAATTGTATTCAAAACGCTTTAGTTCCAGTTTAGCCTGGCTTATTTCCTGGAAACGCTTTCCACCTTCAAAAATCGGCAGGGAGAGTCCGATGCCTATATAAGAGTTAGGATAGTTTTTATTATACACTTTTGACCACTGGTCATTCTGATAGTTAAAATTATATTCTCCGAAAGCATAAATTGACGGTATAAAACTCCATTCATAATACTTAAGATTAGCTGTCTGCAGGTTGTATTGCGTTTGCAGTAACTGATATTCTATTCGGTTCTCATATACTACATTCTGTGTTGTATCTGTTAAAACATCATTAGTCATTTGCGACCTGTCATATTCCAGCTTAAATTCCATATCAGGCGGATAACCCATAAGTTCTTTTAAATGTGCAACACTTACCTTTAATTGTTCTGTATCCTGAATTTTTTCGGCAAGTGCATTGTTAAGAGTTATGTTTGCCCTCATATAATCTGTTTTGTCAACAACGCCGCTTTTGTACTGGCTGTAAGTATCTTTTGAATTCTGTTCCAGCCTTACAATATCTTCATTTATTAATTTAATCTGGTCCTGTGCAAGCAGGACGGAATAAAAAGCTTTACTTACATTTACTATAACCGAGATCTTATCATTTATTGTTATTTGGCCGGCCTGTTTGCGCACATCTCCTGCAGTACTGCTTGCCAATACGGCATCACGATTAAATATATTCTGGGTTACGGAAAATTGTCCGCTTGAAGTATTGATTAAACCGACTTTTGATACATTGCCCTGCACAATAGATACAGGCAATTCATAATTATGCTGAATATTGAAATTGAAATTAATTTGAGGATACCATTCTGAAAGCTTGCCGTTAATTTCTTTTTCGGTTATTTGTTCATCCAAAAAAGTTTGCTGGATTTGCGGCTGATGTTCCAAAGCATACTCTATACACTTCTGCAAAGTGCCGCCTTGAAGTAAAGTATCTGCTTTTGTTTGCTGTTGCGAGAAAGTCAGACAATTTGATAATAAAATTACAGTCGATAATAAAATCAATATTTTCATAACAAAATTTATTTTTCCGTTTTGGTCAGATCAAAATCCGCATTGCTGGAGAGGCAAAACTAATACTAATTATACCAATGAGTGTTTGACGCAAGTCAATTTATGATTGTTTTTAAAAAGCAAGTGTTTTTAATAACGCTTGTTTTGAAATGCCTGATGAGGCGCTTGTATTGGGGTTGAAAATTATCTAAAAAAATATAAAGCAGTAATTAATTTTGCCTTATATAACCGGAATAAATTTGTAAGAAAATTATCAGTTATTTAGTTTCTAATCTGAAGTCAAAAAATATCCTTAGAGTAAAATAAAAACATGTTGGCAGGAAATTGACAGTTAATTTATTTAAATTAGTATAAATTTTAAGGAGATATTCTTTGAGAAATATTGCAAACGTAATGAATAAGTCTTTTCTCTTTATGCTCATATTCATTATCCTTCCGTCTTTACTACATGGGCAGCAGTCAAAAGGAGCAGGCATGACAGCCGGCGAGATTATTGAAATGATTAAAGAACATACCGGCGGAAGTTCTGCCTGGCGCGATACTACAACAATCGATAATTTCAAAACCGGGGACCCTGGAGAAATTGTAACCGGTATAGTTACTACGTTTACACCTACAATGGAAGTCCTGGCACAGGCGGTGGAAAACAATTGCAACCTGATTATCTCCCATGAACCGACTTTTTATAACCATGCAGATGAGGTGAAATGGCTTGAGAACGACCCTGTTTACAAGGCCAAGCTGGATTACATTAATAAACACCATATCATTATCTGGAGATTTCATGACCACTGGCATAATATCCCGGGAAAACCGGACGGTATATTGCTGGGGATGATGGATACACTTAAATGGAAAAGCTATCAGAGCGCCAGTGATGAAACTATATTTAATCTGCCTGAAACAACTGTAAAAGAATTAGCCGTGTATCTTAAGAATCAGCTTAATATAAAAACTATACGTGTAGTAGGAGACCCCGGATTAAAGATTTCTAAAATAGCATTTCTGCCTGGAGCTTACGGCGGACACAGTCATGTCAAGGCTCTCGAAAAGGAAGGAGTACAATTGCTGCTGATAGGCGAGGCAACCGAGTGGGAAGGAATTGCTTATATATCTGATGCTGTAGGCCAGAAAAGAAATCAGGCAATGATATTGCTTGGCCATGAAGTTTCGGAGGAATCCGGAATGAAAGAATGTGCTAAATGGCTAAGAGACTTTATTCCCGGTTTACCAATAAAATATATTCCGGCAGGTGAACCATTCTGGCAGCCGTAAAATGTTGAGCAGCACTGTGGCGGTAATTTTGCTATCCTTGATTAAAGAATGGTAAACTGTTAAAACAGGGATTATTGCAGTATCATTAACACCGCGATTAATCGCGGTGTTAATGATGGAGAAGAAAAACTTTTCAACCGTTTTAACGGTTTACCGCCACCTGATTATTTAAGTCGCAGAACGATTGCTTGTATTAATATAAAATAGTAACTCACCTTTGGCAAAATCAAATTATTTAAAGTTAATGATAATATAGTTTTAGCTTTAATAATAATTGTGCTAATCAAAAAGGCGAAACAGCGTTTCGCCGTACAATTCTGCATTATGCCGAAAGTCCATGTGTTATTTTAGATATGGAAAGGGGCGAATTAAAATTCTTCTACTGTAACAATCTTATTAGACTGTCTGAATTTTTCAATAAGCAGCGGTACAATTTTATCTCTTTTTAAAATTCCGTTTTGTTTAAAGCTTATATCATCACCCGCAGGATTTTTTGATGTACCGAGGAAAAAATTAACCCTGTCTGCAACGCTTAATAGTGCATAAAGGATGGATACAGGATTATCTTTCTCCAACCGTTCAAGATCTTCTCCCCATATATTATATAGCTGATTTAAAGTTACTGCACCTTCCGTTACAAGATCAATTCCGTTTATTTCGTAGTTTGGCGGTGATATCATGCTGTTAAAACTCTGGTCTATTTCAAGCTCTTTGCCAAGATACCTTGCAACAATTTTTGCTGTAGATGCCCCGCATACGATCTTCAGCCCGTCATTTGAAAGGAACTGGTTAACTACATCATCGTCTGTTTCGGAATTGGAGGGAGGCCCGGTGAATATATTAATTATAATTCCTTTGCGGCTGTGTATTAAAGAAACAGTAAGGT
>JARLHB010000186.1 GCA_031292465.1 Ignavibacteriaceae bacterium | reverse complement strand
CCCGACTATAAATTCTAATTACAGCATGTTTCTTTCAATTCTGAAAAACTATACCGAACAGAATTTTAATATTATAGTCACTGCAGAAAACGAGCTTCAATCTTCAAGATTAAAGGACCTGATTTTAGATCTTGGAGAATCTACACCCTTAAGGCAAGTCGGCGCTTCAATAAATAAATTAGAACTTTCACAGCTTATTGACTCAGGCAAAATTAAAATTGAAACATTTGCCATTAAAAAAGGATTCATCGACAGAAACGAGAAAGTTCTTCTTCTTACAGATTATCAAATTTTTAATAAGCCATACCGGACAAAAATATCAACAAACAAAAAGTACAAAAAATCCAAGGCTAAAACCTTTGCTTCAATAAAAAGGGGAGACTATGTAGTACATGAAGATTACGGTATAGGTAAATATGCAGGACTTGAAAATATTAAAATCGGCGATGTTGACCAGGAATCAATGAAGATTATTTTTAACGCCGGAAGCGTTGTTTATGTAAACCTGAATTACCTTACATTAGTAAAAAAATATTCTTCAAATGAAAACCTCACTCCCACTTTATCTACTCTCGGCACAGCGGACTGGGTAAATACAAAGCAGAAGACTAAAAAGAAAATTAAAGAGGCTGCAAGAGACCTTATTGAACTATATGCCAAACGTAAAGCTACTATAGGATACAGGTTTAATCCCGATACCGTTTGGCAGAAAGAATTGGAAGCTTCATTCTTTTATGAAGATACTCCCGACCAGTCCAAGGTTACTGAAGAAGTAAAATTGGATATGGAAGCAATAAATCCTATGGACCGGTTAGTCTGCGGTGATGTAGGCTTCGGCAAAACAGAGATAGCCGTAAGGGCCGCTTTTAAAGCAACACAGGAAGGGAAGCAGACAGCCGTTCTTGTACCAACAACAATATTGGCAGAACAGCATTTTAATACATTTTCAGACAGGCTTGTGCAGTTCCCGGTGCGGGTTGCGGCTCTTTCAAGATTCCAGACAAAAAAGCAGCAAGCAGAAATTATAAGCGAACTAAATCTTGGCAGGGTAGACATTATTATAGGAACCCATAGAATATTATCTAAGGATGTTAAATTTAAAGACCTTGGCCTGCTTATAATTGATGAAGAGCATCGTTTTGGCGTTATGGCTAAAGAAAAGCTGCGCTCTATAAAATTAAATGTGGATACTTTAACTTTAACCGCAACACCCATTCCCCGTACTTTAAATCTTTCGTTATTAGGAGCAAGAGATTTATCAATAATATCAACCCCGCCGCCTAACAGGCAGTCAATAACCACCCAGGTAGCAGTGTTTGATATTTTTAAAATCAAAGAATGGATTCTAAATGAGTTAAGGCGGAATGGCCAGGTTTACATAGTTCATGACAGGGTGCAGTCAATTGATAAACTTGCGGGATACATCCAAAGAAATCTTCCGGATGTCAGAATAGCAATTGCTCACGGCCAGATGAAGCCTTCACAGCTTGAAGCTGTTATTCATGGTTTTCTTAACCGTAAATACGATATTCTTATTTCTACAAAAATCATTGAATCGGGAATGGATATTCCCAATGTAAACACAATCATTATAAACCGCGCGGACCGGTTCGGCCTTGCAGAGCTTCACCAGTTACGCGGAAGGGTAGGACGGTCAAACAGGCAGGCGCACGCTTATTTTATAGTCCCTTCGCTCAGCGGGATAAGCAAGAAGGCCCTCCGCAGGCTTCAGGCTATTGAGGAATTTACCGATGTAGGTTCGGGATTTAATTTATCAATGCGCGACCTGGAAATAAGAGGAGCCGGTAATTTACTTGGCACCGAGCAATCCGGATTTATAAATGAAGTCGGCTTTGATCTTTATGTAAAGCTTATTAATGAGGCTGTTGAAGAATTAAAATATGAAGAGTTTAAAGAAGTATTTAAAGACCTGCCGAAACCGGAAGAAAGAACAGAACCGACGATAGATACATACTTTGAAATAGGCATTCCCCCGGTTTATATGCCCGAACAAATGGACAGGCTTAATTTTTATACTGCTCTTTACTCAATAAAAAACATAACCGAACTTGAAGAACTGAAAGAGGAGATGACCGACCGGTTCGGGGCGCTGCCGGTTTTGGTACAGCGCCTAATTGCTGTAGCCTTGCTAAAACTTTATGCTTCCCATGCTTTATTTGAAAAAGTAATTATTCAAAAGAAACAAACGCTTATTATTTTGCCCAGAAGCCAGAAAGAAGATTATTACAAAGAAAAGTTCCTTGATTTGATGAAATTTATTATGAATGAATACCAGCACTCTGTAAAATTTGAACAGCATAAAGACAGTATGAGGCTGGTAATTCAGAACAAATTCGACTCACCCGAAAACCTGTTAAAATTTCTTATAAGCTTTTCACAGCGCGTTATGAATCTGTTTGGCAATGAGATAAAGAGCCCTACGGATATTTAGACTTCTTTGTGTAAATAGCGCCACCCAAAGCCAACTAATTGAATTACAACAAATGCAATACGAATATTATTTAGTTCTTATTTGTTTGTTAAAATGATCTTCTCATCGCTCTTTGCTTTAATATTATCAAAAAACTCTTTTATCTTAGTGTAATATTCAACTTTTATATCTTTCTGATTTACTGAAAATTTTTCAGTGCCAACTATCTTTTCGTTACCATAATTGTAAAAAGTTCTTAAATAAGAAAGCGCCTGCCCCGCATATGATGTATTTGCAGGCAAATCTTTTACGATATATTTATTCTCTGGTAAAAGTATCTCTATAGTCTTAAAAACTGTATAGGGATAACCGAATTCTATATCATATGTCCTTTTTTCCCTGCCGAGCCATTCCAGGTCAACCGGCAGCTTAAACTGATCAACAGACAGAAACGTAGGGTTGCCCTGTTTCAACATAGTATTTGGAGATTTTGCATTGAATTCAAGTTTCAGATCTGCGTCTGTTGAATCGATATTTCTTATTGTATAATCTGTAACTTCAGCATTTAAAAAGTATTCTGAAATCATAGACTTGCAAAATTTCATTATTTCACTGTGCGTATTTTCACTCAGCCGGTTCTTATATTTTAAATTGAGTTCGCCTTTAAATTTTACAGCAACGTTAATGTTTATTGAATCAGGCTTTGATAAATCCAGTTTCATATATAAATTCTCAAGGTTATCGGCAGAAGAATTTTTAGGCGTGTATTCAATCTCAGAAGTGCCGTCATCATTAAGAACCAGAGCATTTAAGTTTTCACATTGATATGGAAGAAAACCCAGTTTGCAATATTTTGTAGCGGGGTCTATCCAGAATATTTTCCCATCCTTTGTTTCAGCTTTTACTATCATATGGTTGAAGTTCCAGCATGCAAAATTATTATCTAAAACACCTTCATCGTGGGTTAAAACCAAAACCGGTTTTGATTGAATGCCCAGGCTTTTTAGCATTGCAATAAGCAGCACTGATTTATCCTTGCAGTCGCCGTATTTACGCTTAAGCACCACATCGGGTTTTTCCGGCGTAAGGCTTGCGTCCCCAAGGTCAACATCCACATAACGCAATGTCTGTACAAAATCATACACATTTTTAATTTTATCAACTTCATCATTATAGTTCTTCGTAATTTCCGCCGCTTTGGCTGTTACTTCTTTACTTACCACAAGGCTGGGTTTAAAAAAATCTTTATAAAAGAAGTCTGATACATCAGCCCACGTTTTCCATTTAGACGGTGCAAACTTTAAGTACTTAATATAATTTTTATGCGGCGGCATTTCAGGATCAGGCGTGAATGCCGGGATATCCCTTTGTTCCCATGTGAATGTAATCTCTTTATCCATAATACTCTCTTCATCGGAGCTATTTTTAACCTTAGGCGCCGGAACCCTGCAGTTGTAATCTTTGTATTTCCAATTCCAGCCCGCCCCTCCGTTAACAGGTTTCATCAACAATAAATACGGAGCCGTTATTTTGTATGTGCTCAGCATTTTAGGAAGGCTGCCCTGTATGTCCCATACGTCGGTTATTAGCGGAATTTTTTCATATATCCTACAGTCATATTCAAGAATGCTGTTCTTCTCTACTGAAGGATAAGTAAACTTAACAGTTTGTGTGTAATCATCTTCGCTGCCATTTACAGTATGAAAATCCGAAGGCTTTAGCTCAATAATTTTGCCATCGGGATTTATTATCCTTGCGTTTAAAGTAAGTAATTTATCACTACTGGATAAAACAAATACCTTCTCCGAATATTTATCAACATTCTTAAAAACTTTTGTCAGTCTTCGGATCCTCACTATGGTTTCAAAGTTATAATCATCATCTATTCTTATATCCTCATGATGAGAGTCATAAAGCACTACGCCGTCATCATCGGGATAATCACTTTGTCCCGGAAACTCTTTTACCGTCAGTTCGTCTTTAAGGCTGCCCAAATCCATAAACGGGCTGCCTGCGCAAGAACAAAACACGAAGGAAATAATAGCCACAGATAAAAATGCACCAAATTTTTTCATAGCAATTCTCCAATAAGCTATCTTATTTGTATAAGATGAATTAATTTATTTTGAAACGCGGACAGGAAATATTATTGTTATAATATTTCCCCTCTTATTTCGGATACCATTATCCGACCCATTTTTTTATTATTTTATTTAGCTGATATTAAATCCAGAGAACCCTTATCTACTTCTTAGTAAGAACTATTTTTTCGTTAGACTTGGACCTAACCCCGTTAAAAAAGTTTCTTACGTCCTTATAGGAATCTGCAGCTATATTTTTCTCCCTGACAGAAAATTGTTCCACCGTAGTAATCATATTATCGTTTTTAGCCTGATATTTCTTAAAATAACCAAGGCCTTTTTCATTTAAATCCAGATCTGCCGGCAGGTTTGTTATTTTGTATTTGTTTTCGGGAAGAATTACTTCAATCGATTTATTTATCATATGAGGATAACTAAATTCGATGTCGTATTTTCTCTCCTCTTTTCCCAGCCAGTTCAGGTTTTCAGCAAATTGAAAAGGATCAATATTTAAGAATGAATAATCGCCCTGATTTTCAATTATGTTCGGAACTTTTAACTGGAAATGCAGCACAAAATCACTGTCAACAGAATCGGGATCGCTAATGTCATAATTCGTAACCTTAGCATTTAAATAATTATCAGAAACCATCATCTTGCAATACTTAAGTATTTCTTCAGAAGTTTTTTCGCTGAATAATGACCTGTATTCTAAATTTTCCTGACCCTTAACCGTCATAGCAATGTCAAAGTTTGTTGAATCCCTGTTGGTAAGATCGATTTTCATCTTAATGTTTTCAACATTCTCATCAAAATTGCTTTTCGGAGTTTTTTCAATCTGGCTTGTGCCGTCATCATTAAGCACAAGCACCTTAATATTCTCGCATTCATACGGCAGGCAGCCAAGCCTGCAATGATCTACTGTAGCATCCATCCAATAATCTTTACCGTCTTTTGTTATTGCTTTTGCAATTACATGATTAAATTTCATGCTTGGAAAGTTTTCATTTATCCTTCCATCGTCTGCCGTAAGCACTAATACAGGTTTTGCATTTATCCCTACACTCTTCAACAACGCGACAAGAAGAGTTGCTTTATCTTTACAATCTCCATATTTGTGTTCAAGCACTGTTTCAGGCTCGGCAGGTGTAATGCCTGCTTTTCCTAACTTAATAGCTATATAACGGAAAGTCTGGACAAAATTATACAGGCTTCTAATTTTTTCGGTTTCGTCTTTGCAGCCGCTGGTAATCTCCAAAGCTTTTTGTTTCACAAGGTCTGTAATATTCAGTCTGGGTTTATAATATTTGAAATAATACCATTTAGAGAAATCATTCCATGTATTCCAGTTCCGGGGAGAGAATTCCGCATATCTAAGATATTGCGAATATGGCGGCATCTTTGATTCAGGCTCAAAAGCAGGAATGTTTTTTTGAACCCAGGTATATGAAATGGTTCCTGCCGTATCTTTTCCGCTGCCGTTACTGCTCTGCGCTGCCGGTTTGTCCAGGCTGCAATTATAAGCACAGTATCTCAGCCCATCTGCGGGAGAAGGCGGGTTTCCATTTTTTAAAAACACTTTAGGAAATGTTATTTTATAAATGCTCTGAAGTTTTGGATTATCATCCTGTATATCCCACAAATCATCCATATAAGGATTTTTTTCTTTGATCGTATATCCGTACTCTATTATACAGTCTTTTTCAAGAGCAGGAAGAGTAAATTTAACATCCTTCTCATCTGTATAGAACATGACATTATCTCCGCCGCCATTAATAGTATGAAAATCTTCTTCTTTAAGCTCTGTTATTGTACTATCAGGTTGAATTGTCCTTGCATGCAGGTCGTATATTTCATCTCCGCCCTCTACAGACACTTCAACATCGGCAAAATGATCTATATTTTTAAATAGCTTTACAACTTTATAAAATTTTTCTGTAGATAAAGTATCTTTATTGCCTTCTATTGCAATATTAATATTATGCTCTTCTTTAAGAACCAGGGCATCGGCTTCAGGATAATCTTTCTGTCCTGGAAACTCCTTTAAATTCAATTCGCTTTTAATTTTGTTCAAATCTAAGTTTGTAACTGACGAACATGACAACAATGCGAACGATAAAATTGCCGCTGTTAAAAGAACAAACATTATTCTCATAAAATAATCCCGATTAACATTCAAATTGTTTTTAGTTATTTTGAAGTCAGAATAACCTTCTCGTTTTGCCTGGTCTTCAACCCATCTATAAATTTTCTAGCATTCAGGTAATTTTTAACATTAATATTTTTTTCTGTAACTGAAAACTTTTCCTTTATAACAAATTTATTTTTGTCCAATAATTCATAGCCTTTAGAATAATAAAGGCTGCCCTCATTTGCGCTTGATGTTGGCGGTAAGTTTTTAATTTGGAATTTATTTCCCGGGATAGTCACTTCAATGGATTTGGTTATAGTATACGGGTAATCAAATTCAATATCATATTTCCTCTTATCGCTCCCAAGCCACTCCCAGCCTTTTGATAGCTGAAACGGGTCTATATCAAGGAAGTTGAAGTCACCCTGCTTTTCAATTGGGTTAGGCACCTTCATAATAAAACTTAACTTCAAGTCCGAACTGGATGAATCAATATTGCTTATAGCATAGTCTTTTACTTCTGCGTTTAAGTATTTGTCAGAAATTAGAGATTTACAATATTTTAGCATTTCAGCTTTGGTTTTTTCAGCAAAGAACTGGCGTTTTTCAATATTGTATTCGCCTTTAAACTTTATGGAAATATCCAGATTAGTCGAATCTGTATCGGCAATATTTATTTTAATATTAATATCTTCTACGTTATCATTAAACGTGCCGTTAGGTGTGGTTTCAATTTGGGATGTTCCATCATCATTAAGCACCAGGACATCTACGTTCTTACATTGATAGGAAAGATCACCAGGAATACAATGATTTATGGCAGGATCGATCCAAAAATCTTTTCCGTCTTTTGTTGTAGCTTTAACAATCATGTGGTTGAAATTCCAGCTTGGAAACGATCTGTTTATATGCCCCTCATCTGAAGTTAAAACCAATACCGGCTTTGCATTAATATTTATGTTTTTTAATAAGCCAATAAGAAGTATGGATTTGTCTTTGCAATCTCCATATTTATGATTTAATACTTTCTGCGGTGTAGAAGGAATTAATCCACCTTGCCCCAGTTCAATTGCAACATACCTGATTGATTGTACAAATTTAGAAATACTTATAATTTTATCAGCCTCATCGGTACAATCTTTAGTCAATTCTTTAGCTTTATTAGAAATTTCATCTGATATTATTAATTCAGGTTTAAATAAGCTGTTGTAATACCAGTCAGACACATTATTCCAATTTTCCCAATGTGCCGGAGCAAATTTGATGTACTGCAAATAATCGGAGCGTGGAGGCATCATTGGCTCAACTTCAAAAGCAGGAATATCATTTTGTTCCCATGTAAATGAATCAGTTTGATTATAAGAACCGCTGCCCTGGTCACTATTTTCCTGATACTCCGGACGGGGGACATAGCAGTTATACGTCTTATATTTCCAGGTCCACCCGGCTCCACCTTGCGTTTTGCTTTGCAATAATATTTTGGGTGCGGTTAATCTATAAATGTTTTGAAGTTTTGGAATAGAGCTCTGGATTTGCCACATATCTAGAACAAACGGATACAATTTAATAACCCGATATTCATATTCTATTATGCAATTCTTTTCTACTGCCGGGAAAGAAAATTTTATTGTTTTTTCATCTGAATAGAAATTATAATCATACCCGCCACCGATAATTGTATGAAAATCATCAGATTTTAATACCACTTCCGATCCATCTGGTTTTATTGTTCTGGCCTTCAGATCGGAAATTATATCTCCACTCAATACAAAGATTTCTACTGAAGAATATTTTTCTATATTTCTATAAATTTTTACAACCTTCTGCACTTTTTCTATAGTTTCAATATCATAATTCCCGACTATTGACAAACTTACATCATGCATTTCACTAAGTACTAACGCATCGGCTTCCGGATAAAGTTTCTGTTCCGGAAATTCTTTTAAATGTAATTGTTCTTTAAGAGAATTTAGATCTATAAACGAAACTGATGAACAGGAGAAAAACATTATAGATGTGATAAATAACAAGCAAGAGGAAAGCTTCAATCTCATATAACGTCCCCGATTGATGACTGCAATTGTACTTTTTGTAATAAATTCCAGTGAAAAATTAATACAAAACTTTTTATCATTCAATATTATAGGCCTTTATTTCTAATAATTTAGCATAAAAAGGAATTTTGTAACTCCTATTTTGAATCCTTTTACAAAAAACCATATCATATAACCATATTCAATAAATATTTAATGAAAACAATATGACTTTTTTCCAAATTCTTCTTCTGTTAGTAGTATTATTGATGCTTGTTTCAATTATTAAACGTTTTTTAACAACGCGCGGACTAAATAATTATGAACCGTATGAGGTAAAAGACAAAATTAAAGACAGCTTAAATGTAATTTTACTTGATGTAAGGACAATTGCAGAGCGTAAAAGTCAGTCTATAAAAGGATCATTCCACATCCCTCTGCATGAACTGGAAAGAAGAGCCGATGAATTGAAAAGGTTCAGGGATAAAGAAATAATATGCTACTGCAAGTCTGGAAGCAGAAGCGTTGTTGCAGCCGGTAAATTAAAAAAGCTGGGCTTTAACTCCGCCAACATGAAGGGCGGCATAACTAAATGGAATCTTAATAGGTAAATAATAAATTATTAAAATAACACTTGGCAAAACAATGGAATATGGTTTATCCAAAACAGTGAGCTTATCTTTTGAGCAGGCAATAGAAAAGATAACAGATGAATTAAAAAAAGAAGGCTTCGGCATACTGACCGAGATAGATGTAAAAGAAACACTAAAGAATAAATTAAATATAGATTTTAGAAAATATAAAATACTTGGCGCATGCAATCCGCCTATTGCATACAAAGCATTGGAACTTGAAGAGAATATCGGCCTGCTGTTGCCATGCAATGTTATTGTTTATGAAAAAGAGAATAAATGTGTTGTATCGATTTTTAATCCGCTGGTGATGACAAAATTAATTGATAAAAAAGAATTGGCGGCAATAGCAGAAGAAGTAAAACAAAAACTTCAAAACGCATTAGACAGGGTTTGATTTTTAAATATTGAGTTTATTAAAATAATAAGGAGATAAAAATGTCAGAGCATTTAACCAAAGATACTTTTTTACAAAAAGTTTTTAATTTTGAAACAAACAAGGATTGGAAATACGAAGGAGATTTACCATGTGTTGTTGATTTCTGGGCGCCATGGTGCGGCCCCTGCAAGATGGTTGGGCCAATCATAGAGGAATTATCAACAGAGTATGCCGGCAAGGTAAACTTCTATAAAGTAAATACGGACGAGGAACAGGAACTTGGTTCAGTATTTGGGATTAGAAGCATTCCGTCGCTTTTATTTATTCCCAAAGAAGGCCAGCCCAAAATGGCAGTGGGTGCTTTGCCAAAGGAAGCTTTAAAACAGGCTATTGAAGAAGAGTTGTTTGCGGCTAAAGTATAAAAGCTTAATTGCCTTATAGTGATTTCGGCAGGAAGATTAACTTCCTGCCTTTTTCTTATTAACTAATATTACGCCGGAAGTAATTACAAGACCGCCAAGAATGGTAGGTAAATTAATTGCTTCATTCAGCATAAGCCAGGCAGCAAAAACAGTAACAAACGGTTCAAAATACAGTAATACACCTACCTTTACGGCTTCCAGTTCTTTAAGGGCCTGCGCCCACAAAACATACGCAATACCAGAGCAGAAAACACCCAGGAAAATAACAGCAAGCCAGCTTCTAAGTGAAAGGTGAATTACAGAATTAATTGTTTCGCTGTTTAATATAAACGGAGTAATTATTACCGCCATCATAATAAACAGGTATAATATCGTCATAAATGGAGAATATCCGAGAGAAATTTTTTTGTTTATAATTGAATAAATGCTCCATGTAAATGCGCTTGCAAGTACAAGGAAATCACCCTTATGAGATATAAAACCGATGCTTAAAATATCTCCCTTGCTCATTAAAATCAGCAGCCCTGCAAAGGCAATTACTATCCCTGATATTTTGGTAAGCGTTATGTTTTCTTTAAATAAAAGGAATCCAAGAGCAGCCATAAAAACAGGCGTAACGCCGATTATCCACCCCGTGTTTGTAGCTGATGTATATTTTAATCCTGTTATTTGTATCCAAAGATGAAAAACAGCTATCAAAGCAAGAATAAATATACTCAGGTGATTTTTTAAACTGACGGAAAAATCTCTTTTGGTAAACAACGCTATTATCAAAAGAAGCGCTATCCCCAAAAGGAGCCTTAGCAATATAATTGCTTCAGGGGTAAGTTCACTTAATGCAATTTTTGTAGCAATAAAAGACAGGCCCCAAAGTACTACTGCCAGAAAAGGCTTCCAGAACAGGAATAATTTATTTTTCAATTAAAAATCTTTCCTGTTACTGAAATATTACTTAGAGTTTTTTGTTTTTCTTGCGGAAGTGTATTCGTCAATGTTATAATTTATTGTCCTGTCGGGCATATCAAGCTTTGCTATTTCTACACCTGACTGAGTATAAAATTGAGTTGCAAGCGTATCGTGAAAATCAGAAAAAACCACCACGCGTTTTATTCCTGCTGCGATTAACGCTTTTGCACACGTTGTACATGACATATTTGTTATGTAAGCGGTAGCCTCTTTTATATTAACGCCATGAATTGCAGCCTGGGTTAGTGCATTTATTTCCGCATGATTGGTTCTTACACAATGATTGTCCACAACCAGGCAGCCGACATCTTCACAATGCGGATGCCCCGGCAGTGATCCGTTATAACCTGTTGCAAGAACAAATCTGTCTTTTACAAATACACATCCGCAGTGCATTCTTGGGCATGTTGAACGCTCCGATGCGAGCATGGCAAGCTTTAAAAAATATTCATCCCACGTAGGCCGTTTAATATTTGTCATTTTAATTTATGCTTTAATAAAAATTGTTTTGAATAAATATACTAATGTAAAAATAAAATTACCGGATTGGTTAACTAAAGAATACTAGCTCCCTCACACCCAATTAAATGTCATATCTTTAATGATTCGGCAGTAACTGTAAACATTTCATCGTAATCAGCAATAAAGGCATCAACAGACTCTTTAGAAGGAAAATTAAGAGTTCCCAAAATCCTGCTGTCTAATTCTATTTTTTTATCCCAATAGAAACTTGCAATTCCAAGGCGTTGTGTCATATAATCAACAAGATGTATTATAGAAACAAATATCTTGTTTTCGTTAGCAAGATAAGGGACATGGTGGTAATTGATGGAGTCGCATAATATCATCGGGAGTTCCCATTTATCTGCAAGAAACCCACCTATTTCCTGATGTGTTAGCCCAAGTATTTCAGTTTCAGCCTCAAATATTGGTATATTTTCCGAGCTTGCTTTTCCAATAATCTGAATAAACTCCGAATGAAAATATTTATATATAACAAGTATTCCCAGATCATGCAGTAAACCGGCTACAAATGCTTCGCTGCCGAATTCATAACCCAGGTTTTGGGCTATCCCTCTTGCAGCAGTACCTACAAGTATGGAATGAAGCCAAAACTCCTGTGGATTGAAATGTACCGTCGGGGTAATTTCTATGGAATCTGCAAATGATAATGCCGCTACAATATTTTTAATTTCCTGAAAACCAAGTATTAAAATTGCAAATTCAATTGAAGATACGCTTCTTTTTAAACCATATAATGGAGAATTAGCTATAGCCAGTACTTTGGAGGTCAGACCCTGGTCTTTGCCTATGACCTCAGAGAGCCTGTTGGTAGCGGTTTTAGAATCGTTCAATAACCTTGTAACTTCAAAAACAACTTTGGGAATAGACGGCAAGTTATTTATTGCTGCCAACAATGCTTCTGTCTTTTCTCTTTTGTGGTTGTCTGACGTCATAGCGGTATTCCTAATGTCTTTAAAACCAAATTAAAATGGGTGTAATTTCAGATATACAAAAATACATAAAAATTTCCCCCATTACATTAATTATTGCATTTCAAATTTAAATTTATATCAACCTGGATTTAGAGACACATCAATCCCCGGTAATAATGAGTAATATTTTATCGATATAATCACTCCATATACATATATTGAATTTAATTCTCTTTGTAAAAACATATTAATTTTTTAACCGGGTAACACCAATTATCAAATATGCTTAAATTAACCCGGGGAGTATAATTTGTATTTATGCCTTAAGAAGGCGCTTCACCAATTTATCCATATTTTCAAAATGGCTTCCCTGCCAATAAATTTTATTGCATCTTCCGCAAATATAAAACTCATTCTTATTGTTTCTTACTTTTGGGGGAATTGTTTCAATTATCTTTTCTTTAGAAGTAATTTTAAGCGGAGAATTACAAACCAGGCACCGGGAAAAACTTTTTACAAAACCGTACAAGTTAAAACGATTTATCACTTCTTT
>JARLHB010000185.1 GCA_031292465.1 Ignavibacteriaceae bacterium | reverse complement strand
GTTTGTATTTAAACTGCTTGCTTCCATTTCAAATTCATTGTCATGCATATCTTTATTTTGCATGCCGGGAATATTTGATTTAGTATTCTTTATTTTAAATTTTGATATTAAATCCTGCAGGTTAACAGTAAGTTTGCTTAGGTCTTCTGAGGCTCTTGCAACCTGCTGTATCCCCGAAGCACTTTCCTGCGCAACATTATTTATAGCCTCAATATTTTTGCTTATTTGTTCCGCGGCAGAGGATTGTTGTTCGCTTGCAGCGGCCACCTGAACGGCAATATCCGCAACCTCTTCGGCACCCTGAATAATTTGTTTTAATGATTTACCCGCTTTGTCGGCAAGATATTTACCCTTTTCAACTTCTGTTGTTCCCAGCTGCATGGAGATAACTGCACCTTCAGTGTCTTTTTGAATGTGTTTAATCATTGCTGCAATTTCTTTGGTCGCTTTAGTTGTTCTTTCAGCAAGTTTTCTAACCTCATCAGCAACAACAGCAAAACCACGCCCCTGTTCACCGGCACGTGCTGCTTCTATGGCTGCATTAAGCGCAAGAAGATTAGTCTGGTCGGCAATATCTTCTATAACCTGTGTGATTTCGCCAATCTCATCGCTGCTTTTACCAAGCGCCTGCACTGTTTCTGCTGATTTGTTAACAACATCAGCAATACGGTTCATACCTTCTATAGTTTCTTCAACAACTCTACCGCCTTCATGTGCAATTGCACCGGACTTTTTAGCAGCTTCACTTGCCGAAGATGAATTCCTGGAAGTTTCAAGGATTGTTTTTGTCATTTCTCCAACTGCCGTAGCCACTTCTGTAGTCTGGCTGCTTTGCTCAAGAGCCCCGGCAGACATTTCCTCAGTGCTTGATGATATCTCATTTGCAGCGCTTGCAGTAGCATATGCTGCATCAGACACATCCAGAAGCGCATTGTTAAAGGATTCGGCAAGTTTATTTACACTTTGCTTTACTGCTGCAAAATGTCCTTTATAATCACCAGTCATTCTTGCTGTTAAATCACCTACGGCAATTTTTTCAATTACTTCACCGGATTCGTTTATGGGCAAAGCAACAGCATCAAGAGTTGCATTTACGCCTATGATAATTTCTTTATAACTGCCTTCGAATTTCCCAACTCTTCCCCTTGCACTAAGGTTCCCATTAACAGCTTCTTTACTTAATGATACTGTTTCATTAACTAAATTCCTGATGCTTTCAATCATTTTAACCATGCTTTTTGAAAGTACATCATCTTCTGACTTAGGTTTCACTACAGCAGACAAATCTCCCTGCGCAATCTTTTCAGCGTGCCCGGCCTGAACTTTTATGTTCTCTATCATTAGTTTAAATGATTGTTCCAGCCTACCTATCTCATCATTTGTTCGTGACTCTATGTTTACATCGATATCGCCTACAGATAGTTTATCTGCCGTATGTGAAAGCCTTGTTAGTGAGTTGCCAATTATTTTAGATATAGTCAGCCCTGTTGCTATTGCAATGCCTACCCCGATTAAAATAAAAAGTAAAAGTAATTTGTTTGCTTCCGCTGATTCACTTTTGCCGTAACCCATCAACTCTTTAAGCTCTCTTTCATTTACTGATGTTAATGAGTCAAGTGCAGGGCGAAGTTTATTTAGATACACTCTTGTTTTGCCGTCGAGCAAAGCATTAGCTTCATCATTTTGGGCATCAAGCACTAATGGAATGACCTTGTCCCTTTCTTCGCCATATAATTCCCAATTTTCACGAAATTGGTTAAGATATTTTTTTGCATCGGGAGACAAATTGTATTTTAAATATGAGTTTACGGCAGCATCAGCTTTTAAAGTATTATCTTTTAAAGTCTGTAAAAATTTTCTTTTCCCCTCTAATGTGGGCGCCAGTTCTGCAACACGTATATCCCCCCTTGTTGCCTGTACAGCAACTTTCATTACTGTTAAATCTTCATAAGCCAGAAAGTGCTGGTTATATAATATTTCAATATTATCATTTATTTTTTTAATACCGGAATACCCTACAACACCGACTACTACTGTTATCATGGCAACAAGTAAAAAGCTTAATATTAATTTGGTACTGATCTTTTTATTATAGAGCCACTGCATATTTATTAACCTTTTTATATAAATAATTTAATTAATTGCACCATGCTTCTTCCTAAAAACTACTGGTTTGCTGCTGAGCTAAAGTATTTTACATATCGTATCCAGTTTCAATTCATTCAGCAGCTTATCATTCGTTGAGCATCCTACATCTTAATTCACATTCCAGTATTGCAGCCTAAACATCCGGTCTCTTGCCCTGTACATCTTTTGCTTTAGTTAAATATATTTTATGCTTAGTGTATAACAAAAATCTAAAGACTTATTCGTATCAGCATCAATGGCTATAAATTTTAAGTTCTACCTGTATTATCGGCTTAGCATATTTTGTTTTAATTATGGAATAAATTGCGAGATAAAAACGAAGTAAGCGGGTGCTTTTTACCAATGAGCGCGTTAATGTTGAAGTAAGCAAATATAATGCGGGCAGACTACGTAGTATAGTCCGCTACAAGAATACCTTAATAGCAAAGCTTTGGTATTGTTTATATCACATTTAATATTGTTTCACTCAATATCTTTTTACAAATATTCAGGTAATAATTATTTAATAATGTAAATCCGGATATGCAAATAAATTGATCTCCGCCCCTTTTGAAATTATTAAATCTTTTAATCTTAAAATTTCATTTTATAATATTAAGTATAGAATGGTTGCGCATATTACTGTCATAATAGTTCCAATTATTATCAGCGCTATATATTTTTTCCAGGGGCTTTCTTTTTTTGCATTGGCGCTGCTAAACTCTCTGCTATTATGTTTTGCAATTTTACCTGATAGTAATTTAATAGTATCTGTTTTCACAGTTGCAAGTTGTTTCTCATATGCTTTAGCGGACTCAATAACGACAGTGCTGTCCATCAGATTGCCGTAAGAAACCATTACTGCTTTAAGGCTGTTTATTTCACGCTCTATAAAACTTGTTGCTATTTCACTCAGCTCTTTTTCAAAAGCATTTTTATCCTCATCATCAATTTTTGTTTTATTGTATATTGAACCGATGAATGAATTTATGGCAAGTTCTATAAAATCCCTAAAATGTTTTTTCCTCATTTCCATACGCTGGTCATAAAATGCAGATGATCCAAGCATACCGGCAGATTTATGCTTTTCAATCAGAACGCGCAGTTCTGCTGATTGTACTTTCTCAAGTTCATATTTCTTAGGATTAAATTTATCGCTAAATCCATCTCTGTTATAGCTGCCCATTTTAATACCCGGTTTAGAATAATATTTTCAAATGAATACTAATCACGTTTTTACTTGCATATATTATCGATAAATACTATAAATATTTATATGCTCCCTCTCACTCCCTTAATTTATTATAATTGGGATCGTTCCTGCTATTAATTAATAACAATAAAAATATTAAGGCTGTAAAATATTATTCGAATTAATTTGATAAGGATCCGGGCGAAATATCCTACCGGATATTTCAGAAGTGCAAGAACTATTAAGTGATATGTTTTATATAGCTATTTTATTTCAGACTTAACTAACTTACGATGATAAAAAACAAACCCGTTTTCCGTCATTTCAGTCAAACCTACTCCCTTAACATAAGTAGCAGAGTAACTGTAATCTCCGGTAAGAGGTACCGAAAATGTAATTAAATCCTGCGTTTTTTCAGTTACTGTCATTTGTTTATCCCAATATGCAGTATCCTTTAGCTGAAGTGAGAAATCAGCCGCGATAGATTCCGGGTAATCCGGCAGTTTGTAAAATAAAGTATCACCGCCATATCTGTAATAATATGTTGCGATTGTATTTAACGACAGATCATGAATATCCATCTGATAATAGTTTATACCATTGAACGTTTTTGTACCTGTAACTTCCCATATCTCGTTTACCGTAGATGAATCGCCGGCAGCATAATACCATTTGTTTCCTACGTTAAGCGGAAAATATTGCCCGCTGAATTTAACCTCAGTTGAAGAATTGCACCCTGCGAGTATTAGTACATAAGCAATTATAACGTATTTAAAGCTTTTCATTATTAAGTGTTTTATAATTATTATCAGTTAATAGAAATTGGAGAACTTACAGTATTTAATATCTCAATTCCCATCCCGTCACATATATAAACGTTGTCCCGGCGGACAGATATTTTTTTACCCATTTTAAGTGATACTAAATTTTTCTTTTTCCATTCTTCTTCAATTTGGCAGACAAATTCTCTCGGAATTAATATTTTTCTTCCTGCGGGTGTTGAAGCAAGAATGGCATAGCATTCACCCGAGGTAATAATAACGCTGGTTATTACATCTGAATTAATTTTTTCTTCCGTGTGAGTGAAATTTAAGTCTCTGTGTCCGGCCATTTTACCTCCCAAATAAACTGACAGTTATTAAACATATTTAAAGTGCTGCCTGATGCTATTTATGACAAAAATAATCCCGGGTTTCTTTATGCGTGTCTCACCTGTTTACAAAATGCCCTGTTTGCAAGTAGTATCTCTGAAAATGGATATGATAATTTATATAATTTAACTGTTTATTTCAAGTAGTAAAGATGGGGGCCTGCCTCCGCTTAACGTATTCGAACTTACCCCGTACCCTTCCCCTCCAAAGAGAAGGATTTATATACATTATAACTCTGCATTAACATTCTGTCAGAATTGCACACATATTGAATAATCTTAATAATATTTATCCGCTTTTATGTGCCGCATCTCCGGGGCTTATTAATTTATGTGTTTTTTCTACTAACATGCCGCTGCTCTACAGCTAAGTCATCCCACCGTTTTATAAACGCTGCCTTAAACTACAAAGTGGCGCAATATTGTAGTACTGGTATACGATAATAAATTTGTGCACCAAAAAGGTAGCATAGGAATCAGACCATCCTAAATATCCTTCCCCACATAGCGGTAAGCAAGAAAGAAATATAATTTAATTTTTCATTCTTTGAATTTTTGAATCTTTCAATCTTTTAATCTTTCAATCTTTTAATCTTTCAATCTTTCAATCTTTCAATCTTTGAATCTTTGAATCTTTGAATCTTTGGATCTTTGAATCTTTGAATCTTTCAATCTTTCAATCTCCTTACCCCCCCCGGCCCCTCCGCCGGAGGGGAGTTTAGGAAAAATTACATCGGCGGATAGCCGAGGTCCTCACGGATTTCATTATTTGTAAGCGCACCTATACGGGACATGCTTTCGTAAAAGGCTGCGTCTCCTTTGGGATCATCCACATACAATTTGTTTAGTTTTATTATCCAGTTGTTTATTCTTAACCCTTGTTTAATAATCAGGCTGTTCAACAAAAATTCAAGACGGTTCTGGCGCGGTTCTATTACGCAGTCCTGAAATATTTTTAACTGCGATTTCCCTTTTGATGTGTCGCTTAATGAGCCTTCCTCCGCTATACCAAGAAGCATTTTGGGAATGCCGTGCGCTGCAATTATTTCATCACGCGCATCCAGGCGCAGGTTGCGGAAAGACGCATCTTTCATTTCCGGCGCAATTGGTTTTACATCTATAACTGCGCTTTCATCTTCAGCCTCAAGTATCAGGCTCCTGCCGGCGTTTCGTATGCCTTTAAGGTTGTTGGTAAAGAAGTCTTTTATCTGTGTCTTCGTCCCCTTGCCGAATGATCCGCCGCGCAGGGTTATTATTGTTTCAGGTATAGCGTTGTTGCCGAATTTGTTAATATTATATTCCGTGGCATTACGGTCTAAAATAAGACTGCCGAGTGTGCCTATATATTCCGGCATGCCATAAAATCTGCTTTTCGGATTGTAGTTTTTCATCATTACAAATTCATTCATGCCTTCCTTCATCTCGCCAAACCTACTGAAGAAAACCCTTTCATTATTCACTACCTGCGCCAGCGTTACTTCTTTGTCCTTATAAACAATGCGCGCTTCTTTGCCCGGAATATGGTAAATCTCCGCAAGTTCCTTCTTGTTATTCCTTGCAAGTTCAAAATATGCCATACCGAATATTTCAAAGTCTGTTTGAAAGTTTATCATTGTCTCAATAATTGTTTGTCCGGTATACGATGAATGATTATCCAGAAATGATTTCAGTTTTTTATACTCTTCATCTTCATTTTGGTTTTCATCTATTCCATGAATTTCGTATCCCAATCCGGCGGTTATAATAGCTTTAAGATTTATACACTTATTATGGTATCCGTTAAATGTGTATACATCTGTAAGCTGATCATAATTATAAGGCGGTTCCTGTATGCCGTCTAACTGAAGCGAACTTTCTTCTATCTGAAGCGATTCCTTTTGAATTTTCTGAAGAGACGGTGTAATGCCTGACTTTATAACTGTTGCTTTTACTGTGTTAGTTTTCATTATATACTCCTAATATTATTTTAATATTTATGTGCGCAGGAGTGGGTATGCCTGCCTGCTTGTAATAGTTTTTTATTTGTCTTCAATCTTTGATTCTTTGAATCTTTGAATCTTTTAATCTTAATAAACCGTAACCGATATTTCCTTACTCACTCCCCGTTTAATGCGCACCCAATTCCAATACACAGCCGCATCACCTTTGTTCGGAGACCTGCCGAGCCTTGATTTAATTTCTTCCTTGCCTTCGACAATAATCTTACCATTTTTTATGCTCCATTTAGGCATTGTTAAATCGGAAATCAATTCATTATCATTCGGCAGAATTAATCGCCCGTTCCTAAGGTCTTCCCTCATCTGCCACCACATTTGAGAACGCATATTATTGAACTCTTCTTCCCCTTTCTGCTTAACAGCCGCTTCCGAACCTATTAGGCAGATTACCTTAATATCCATTTCCTTTAATGCGTTCACAGTACCTGCGCCAACGCCAATGCCGTCCACGCCGACATGATCAGGAGAAATATTTTCTTCCTTCATTTTAAAATAAATGTCGCGTTTACCGAACTGGTTGGAATCAGGGCAGTGAAAGTCTTTCACATCTAATAAAACGGCGCCCTGCCCGCAGGCAATAGCAGCTTTGTCTCCGGAATCGCTGTTTGCAACATCAGCGCCGAGTGCTTTTTCACCGGCGAGCAATGTATTCCGGTCGCGGTTTTTCTCATCAATAGCATCAATACACCATTGCAGCTTTATCAGGCTTTCAGAACTTTGGCCGGGCGATATGCCACGCGCCCGCGAAAGATAAAGCGGGTTATCCGCACTGCCGTAACGGGCAAGCATATCATCCAAACCCGCTTTGCTTACTGCGCCAGGAATAAATGCAGGATCATTTAGTACAACATTAGGGTGATCAAATGCGGAGATTCTTATATGCGTAACATTCGGAAGTGCACAAAATCTGTGCAAAGTATCCAACTGATGGTCCGGATTGCCAAGTGCCAGTATAATATTGTGCGGAGCTCCTGCAGTATTTTGAAACGCTGTAATTATCGGGGGCGGTATGCCTGGAGTTTCTTCAAGAATTATCAGCATGTGTTCTGCATGAAATCCCTGCGCTTTAGTTGCAGATTCTTCATCGGCTCTTACACCCGCAACAAAACCAACAGCCGCCCAAGCATTGCTGTTCTCATTCATCCTCAGCTTAAGCGTTGTAAGGTCGCCCTTGCCGAAATCATTGAACATTTTACCTATCTCTTTCCATATATGCAGTAAAAGCTGATCCTGTTTGGGAGCTGTGGTAACGACAAGGCTGTTTTCATAGCTTTCAAGAAACCATAATACTATCCCGGCGCCTAATTTTGTCTTACCTGTTCCGGTTGCAGATTCAACCCCTATTCTTCTTGTACCTGCAGATAGTAAATCAAGAATCATTTTAAGAGGATTAACAGTGCCGTCCCATTTATGCTTCTGATATACCGGCAAAAGCTGCCAGTCAATGGATTCGCGCTTATAACCCAGCCTGTCAACAAAATAATCAACCGGATTTTGCCTGTAATAAGCGCGCTGCAGTTCCGTATTCTTTATGCGCTCATTCTTTCTTTTTCTTAATTCAAGTTCGGCTTCTGCTGCAAGCTGTATGTTTGTAGCCATTATAAATCCCGCTGTTCTTGTTTAACTGATTTAGGGTCCAATAAAATTTCCTCTATTTTATCGCCGTGTTTAATGCGTTCCAGCCCGAACTCTGTAAACCTGTTCATATCAATATTCTTTACGGTAATTTCCTGCGGCTTAACTTCATCATAAAGAGAAAGGAGTTTATCGCGGTCCTTAATTGCATCAAGGGCAAGTTTATAATCCTCATCCGCTTTTGCCTTTGCAATTATAAATTCCCTGTCCCTTATAGCTTTGGCAAAAGCTTTATCTTTTTTAAGTTTTGCAACCCTTCTAACTTCCCTTTTTGCTTCGGATATATAGGTTAATGCTGTTTCATCGTCAACGCCAAACCTCTTAATTATTTCTGTAATCAGTTCACTATTTAATTTCGGTTTTAAGAACTGATCGTTTTCAAGAATAAAGACAACTATATTGTGTACCCGCGCCCAGCCGGTTTCTATAATTTTATCTTCCGGTTTTTCTGCTGTTATGTGTCTTGCTAACGGCATAAGTTTTTACTCCATAATGGATAATTTTTCTATTATTCTTTCATACGGTAAATTATTCTTTCAATGCTTTTAATTCCCAGCTTTATGCTCCGCCCTTCTTCTACTACCCAGGTAGTGTTTGCCAGTATGCGCATTGCATCACGGCTTTTTTCACCTTCTTCAAGAAGTTTTTCATATTCACGCTTTATCAGGTAATTTCTTAACGAAATAATATCAAACAGCTTTAGCTCCATCATCTGCTGAAGCGACAGCCTTTCAAGCCCGCTAAAATTAATTGCTCTTACAATTTCATTCATATTATGATTTTTGCAAATGTTATTAATACAACAAAAACTTTTGCCACAAAGTCACGAAGGATTAATTTCCCTAAAGGACATACTTTTCCTGCACTGCTGCATGGCAATTTTTAAGAAGAGATAATCGAATCTTCATACTATTTAATTAATCCGGCAGGAAGTACATTCAAAACTATGGTACTATACAACCTCATCTTCGCTGCACTCATCACCATTTTTATAACTTACATGATAAAAGCACCTGTCAAACATCTCCCCCTTTGTTTCGGCATAACAATACACTGCTCCGCCCTCTTTAACCAAATATTTGCTTCCATGCCTGGGACAGGGCTGAAATTTTTTTGCTTCTCTTATTTTTAACTTTACTACAACCGACCTGCGCGGTAATAGTTCTCTGGTTTGTTTTTCTGTATGTGAAATTTTTAGATGCCGCTTTATTGTGCGGGTATTGGGGAAAACTGCTGCATCAACATCACGCTGCTTATATTTTACCGGAATTTTCCAGCTCATCGCTGCCTCCTGTAATATTTATGAAGCTATGTATGAATTTCTTTATGAAATATTTGGTAATTGTATGCTTATTTGGGGGGAGTGTTTATAATAACATAGTTTTTAACACAAGAACTGCGTTCTTGTGTATTAACCCATGATAAATCATGGGCTACATCAGAACAAATCTTTTACTTCTTTCCAATCTTTCCACTTTTTAATAAGTAGCCTACCGGAAATAATCATTCCGGCTAATCCTACTGCCATTAAAAAATATCCGACTATCAGGTACAAAGTGTGTCCTTTATAAATAAGCTCTAATTACTTTATGAAATATAAAGTAATTTTAACTATATGTCAAGTAATATTTGACATTATATAAATATTTATTTAATTTAAAAGCAGTAATTTATGTTTAATTAAAAATATTTTTATATAATGTCAAAAAGACACGATAAAATAAAGGAATTATTAAATAAGGCAAAGGATGAGGGGCTGTCTAATGCTTTTATTGCACGCCGGTTGGGAATGACTCCGCAAAATTTTAATTATCATCTCAACGAAAGTCCCGAGCTTGACCTTGATTTGTATAATTCCATAATCAGGGAAGTACAAAAGTATATTACTGTAGATGATAATACAAGTACTTCTTCCCTGCCTAAAGTTGAAGAGGACAAATCAGTCTATCCGGAATTTGATGATGCTATTCCTATAAATAAGTATCCGGTACTTGGAACTGTGTATGCTGGCGAACCGAAATTACTTTACCACCAAAGTTATGAAGAGTCTTCTTTCTTTGCATACAACAGGCTGCAGCACCGCTGTTTTGCTTTAAAAGTAAACGGCAACAGTATGGAAACAACTCTAAAAGACGGCGATGAAGTTCTTGTAGATATGGATGCAGCACTTGAAAACGGCTGCCTTGCTGCGGTAAAATTAAAAAACGGGCATCAGTATATAAAACGCTACTATGATGTAAACTTCGCTTTTATAAAACTTACCAGCGATAATGAAGAATACGGGGTAAGGCTTATTGATAAGAATGATATTAATGCTATTTATAGGGTTGTAAGAATAAATCTGAAGATATAAAATGTAAAAAGTCAAATGCCAGACAAGGAATGGCAGTTTTTAGATTACCTGTTTGACTGAAATTTAGTTATATAATTTTTAAGAATTTTTTATGGGGGTTCTTTTATTTATGGCTGGACCAAATGAGATAGATAAAGCAGTACTTGTTGTAACTAAAAAAATGTGTGCAAAGGTTTTCCCGGTCGTTAAGCCGGGAGATAAAATTCTAGTTGATCTTAAATTCCGCCACCCCGCCAAAGGACAATTCATACTAATCAGCGATAACGAAGAACAATGGATAGAAAAATATTCCCGCAAACTGAAGGATGTGAATTATTATCCCATAATAAGGGTGATAATGGTTGTTTGAACCTCAAATGGCAAATCCAGGAACTCATCAAGCAGTCTATATTGATTATATCAATGTACAAATAAACAAAGGATATTCATCTCTGGTTCTATATTCCTATACTTATCCGATTGTTATATAATTATTATGGCAAATTAAGGAAACGAAATAAATGTGCAAATAATTAAATTTGCCCACAATTGTATAATGTTCTATTGCTGGTAATGAGTCCAAACGCTCACAATTTTTACCGTCTTCTGGTTCTTCAAAATCTGATACACAACTCTGTGTTTATGATTTAGCCTGCGGGAACAGGATCCTTTTAAATCTCCTTTTAATTGTTCAAAATGCTGAGACTCCTGAAAGGGATCATCTCTAAGTGTATCTACGATCTCTTTTAGTTTATTTTCGAGTTTCGCAGCTTTAACATATGGAATATCATCAGCAGATTCTTTAGTGAAAACTACTTTCCATTTACTCATAACTCAACTTCAACGCACTCCTCCAGAGGTGTTTTCATACCCCTGATTATTTTTTCCTTCATACCTGGTATACTTAAAATATACAAAGTTTCTTCTATTGAGTTCCAATCTGTTTCAGATACTATAACCGCATTATTATGTTTACCTGTTATAAGGATTGGCTCATTGTTTTCGGCTGTCAGATTTACAAGATTAAATAAATCTTTTCTGGCTGCCGTAATATTTACCGTCTTCATTACGGTCCTTTCTAATCTTATCATCCTATCATATTTATACAATGTAAATGTACAGAATAACGTACATATAGTCAAGTACTAAAGGCCGGGATATTGGTTGACTGATTCTTCTCCTTCGTGTTTTTGATGATCGGTTTCCTCTTTCCGTTTTCATAATTACTCAAAGTCTGCTTGGGTATGTTACCTGAATTATCAGCCAGTTGGGCTAATTATAACCCTGACATTTTTCTTATGGTTTTTAACCTTTTACTAATCATAAAATATATTCTCCATTTCTGTTAACAGATATACTATATTTTTATATTTTGTCAGCACCATCTATATTTCCATTTTGGGTTTGAATTACATAAATGCAAACTATCACTCACCCAATGTTCTAATCTATACAATCTATTACTTATATAGATTTAACCTTTAGGACTATAGCCATATATTTTCAATTGTTTTTACGTTTTTAATCTTAATATGGAAATAGCCGAGAATGATACTCCCAAAAGATAAATACTTCCATCCAACATTTCTTTTTCAGATTCTACAAATATTATATGCTTTTTATTATGTTTGTAAAAATAATACGGGAATACTCTACTTATGGCAATAAAAACTTTCTGCCGCATTTCTTTATTGCTAATTATTTGTTTGTTTTTAACTTTTAGCAAAAGCTATTCACAAAATAAGCTTGAGAGTTACGCCAATAATCTGCCTGTTCCGGTTGTTCATAACAGCAGCGGGATTTATGCAGGGCAATATTCATTTTCAAAAGATAATTTATATACAAAGGCGCAGTGGAAAGGACAATGGATCTGGCTGGACAACAATCAGTTCCCTTCTTACCAAAGAACGCATACATGGTGGATAAATGATAAATCAGACGATGCGCCTTACTGCGCTTTATTCAGAAAACAATTTAACATTAACCATATTTCCCCGAAGGCAGTCCTTTTTATAACCGGCGATGTAAAATTTCATATATATATTAATGGTTCGCTGGTTGGGGAAGGCCCGGTAAATATAGGCAGCGATAACAGCGATACTACTGCCCCCGCCTACTGGTATTATTCTTCATTTGATGTACATAAATGGCTGAAAAAAGGAACTAATGTAATTGCTGTAAAAGTATTTTCATGGGGTGTGGAAGCATCGGATGTAACATCATCATTTGGCAGACTGCTTTGTGATCTTCAAAATGGCGACAACATAATTGCAGCAACGGATACAACATGGAAAACGAATATTGATACTTGTTATAGTTATGAATCAAAGTATTTACAATATGATGCCTCAAAAGAGTTAGTAGGATGGAATGCAATTAAATTTGATGATGGGGAATGGTATAATGCAGCAATACAGCATTCTGCCGCCGGAACAAAATTATATCGGAATAATATACCGGAATTAATTAATTACCCCGTCCAGCCATTAAAAATATCCGCTGGTACGCTAAAGGAAAACAAAGCTGTCAATTCAAATCAGTTTTACACAAAACATGAGAAAACTTCATCATACATTCTGGACTTCGGCAAGAATTTAGCGGCGTATGTTTCTTTTTCTATAACAGCAAATGCGGATGACAGTATAGCAGTACTTCCTTACGAAAAGATTGGCGGTAAACCTGTTCCAAGCAGGAAGTATCTGTATTTATGCAAAAACGGGATAAATAATTTCAGGACTCCTAATTTCAGTCCTTTCCGTTACCTGTATGTAAGGCTTGTTTCAAGTAAAAGTATTAATGTTCACAAATTTTTTGCTGAATTTACATCTTACCCCGTTCAGTATAAAGGTTCTTTTGCCTGCTCTGATGATTCTTATAATAAATTATGGTCCATTATACGTTACACAACACAAATATGCATGAGTAATCTTTATCTTGATTCCCCTATGCATCAGGAGCCAATCGGCTGTACGGGAGATTATTTTATTGAATCAATGAATAATTATTATGCCTTCGGGGATAAATGGCTTACGCGCCAGGACCTGGTACAGACGGCACAAATGATGGAGAAAAATAATTACTGGATGTTCCATACAAGTTATTCCCTGCTATGGGTGCAAATGCTGAAGCAGTATGTATTATTTACTGGCGATACCGGCGTACTGAAGGAATTACTGCCGCATGCCGATAAATTGATGGACAGGTTTAAATGGTATCTTAACAAGGATTACCTTGTTACTAATCCGCCTAGTTTTATGTTTATGGATTGGATTACTATAAAAGGCTACAACGCCCACCACCCCCCTGCAATGATTGGCATGGGATATTTAACTGCATTGCTATATAAGGCAATGACGGACATTGATGATATGCGGGCTTTTGTTAAGCCAGCCGCCCCCGGCCCATCCTATGCAGCAATAGCCGACAGCATAAAAGACGGTATGAACAGGCTTTTATGGGATAAAGATAAACATCTATATAAGGACGGCATTCCGTTTATTACCTCTGTACCGCCAAGCGAATGGCTGCCGGCAGACAGCAACCTGACAACTTACAGCGCGCACGTAAATACATTGGCCGTACTGTATGGCATAGCGCCGGACGAATACCGGCAAAAATTAATGGACTATGTGATTACACAAAAGGAATATCAGCTGCAGCCTTATTTTATGTCTTACGTTCTTGGGGCCGAAAAAGAACTGCGAAAATTTGATACAGGGCTGGAACTTATAAACCGCTGGCATAATGGAATTGATACTTCAACATTTACATTAAAAGAAAACTGGCAGGATAAAACCGATTTGGGCTATGCCGGAGATTTAAGCCATGCCTGGGGCGGTTCGCCTTTACGTTATTTGTCCCAGAATGTTTTGGGCATAAGTCCTGGAATGCCCGGGTTCACTAATATTGCCATTCACCCGTATATCGGGGAAAAATTAGGCTGGGCAAAAGGCTCTGTACCGGTTGGTGATAAAGGCGCAGTAAAAGTATCATGGAAGAAAAAGGCAGACGGTTACTATTTTGAATACACTATCCCTTTGAATAAAACTGCTACTTTTTATATCCCTGAAGAATTTAGTAAATACAATCTGATTGTAGATAATAAGAAATATAAAACTGATTCCGGGACGTTCACGCTTGCAGCCGGGAAGCATACTATATCAATTTCTTTTGATTAGAGTCTCAAGATTTGATAAGATAAATAAAGGAAGAATTATATGAGCATATATACTTCACCTATAAATGATATTGCATGGGAAAATATCCAAGAATTTTGCAATGAAAGAATTGCAGAAAATTCAGCATTGGATTATAAAGAAGGTTTTCCTAGTAATTTAGAAAAAACTATTGCTGCGTTTGCCAACACACTTGGTGGAATTATTCTAATTGGTATTAAAGAAGACAAAGAAAATAAACCTACTTTTCCTATAGAAGGTATTAATTTTGAAAAGGGACTAGAAGAAAGAGTATTGAATATTATTCTAACTAATATTACTCCTCCACTTTTCCCTGAAATTAAAGTTTGTCCAAACGAAGATTCCACAAAAGCCCTAATATTAATAAGAGTACCGCAAAGCCATCAAACACCGCATGCAATAAATAAAAACACAAAAGTTTATTTTCGCACAGGTAATTTAAGTAATCCTGAAGATTTGGCTAATGTAAATAAAATTTTATGGATGTCAGAGAATAGGAAATTATCAGAAAATTTAAGAGAAGACTTAATATCTAGAGCTGAATCAAGATTTAAAAAGATATTCGAGGGAAAGAGATTAAATGCAATTAAAAATGATCCTCTAATTAAGGATTATGATAAATATTGTCAATTAACTTTGATTATTTCACCAGTTTATCCTAAAGATATTCTTATTACTCCTTTGGAACTAAAAGATTTATTCCCTGTAATTTCAGTATCTGATTGCTGTAATACTCACGGAAAGTTTCCATGTGATGATAATTATCAGAATGGCTTAACAATTCCAGATGGGTATTGTATTAATGATTTACACGGAAATCTTGTTTATCATGCTGAATTTAATAAATATGGATTATATTTTTATAAGCAAAATCTTTTTTATAACGTTGATGTAAATCCCCAGAAAATTATTAGGATAAATGAAATCATAGGAAGACTTAAAAATTTTATTGAATCTGCAGACAGATTTTTCAATAAAACTGGCTCTCAAGGCCTTGTAAAATTTAATATGATGTTAAGTAATGTTTCTGAATATATTGCTGTTATAAATTCGAATTATGAAAATGAAATGAGAACTTTTGAGGATGAGATATTATTTGAAGAAATATTCTTAAAACAGGATCTTTTAGAGAAGAAGTCCGAAATTATTTTTAAGTATCTCCAAAATGTTTTACTGGCTTATAATGTCAATGATTGGACTATTGAGACTATAAAAAAGAAATATGGAATATAGTTGCATACATTCCATTAATGAGATGCTTGCAGGTAGACATATTTATCACAAATTCATCTTATAATTTACTATCATCCATTATACAGAAATTCCGTTTACAGGCTATGCACATAAAACTTCAATCTATTTTTAAGGCTATAGCCTGATATAATCAACATATTAATAAGGTTATAACCTTATTATTTTGGTTATAATTTGGCTGATTAAAGTAGCGAAACAGCGTTTCGCTGTACAATTTTACATAATATGAGTTAGTGAGAAATAAAAGATTATGCGGATATCTCATAATAGAGATACCCGCAAATAATAGGTTTAATTAAGCTGTGAATGAAGGCGTTTGAACAAGGCTGGTATTTACTTTCAAATCGTCAAATTTATTTAGAGAATAATCTTTAACTTTAACAAAAGTATCATATACATGCTGTGTCTTTTCAAAAAGGCCGTTAATTGTCTTCGGGCTTTCATGAATTTTATGGCTGTATATGTGAGAAAATTCATCGCGTAATTTTCTTAAAAACTTCCATTCCTCTCTGGAGGTATTTACATCCAGTACATTGTTTTTGTTTATGATGTCCATAAACGGAGTAGAGCTTAAATCCTGATCAAGTGAATGAAGCAGGGCCGGGAAAAGCCTTTTACCCATTGCATCCTGCAGCATAGAGAAACGGAACATGAACTGATCCAGTACCCTGACTTCTTCATTGGTTAATTTTCCAAATGATTCTTCATTAAGCGGCATAAGCTTTTCTAATTCAGGATAAGTTGAAGAAATTCTGTTTATGTGTTTGTTGCATTCGTCTATAACCGAAGCAAGTTCCTTTAAGTTCGGATTCATAATTATACACCACCGATTCTAATTATTTAATAAAATGTGTTTTTTATTTGCTGGTTTGCTACTAATAACCAGATAAATTTTTAGTTTCCCTCTTTTCCCCTGTCAAACTAAAAATAAATTTTTCTAACAACTAAATTTAATCATTATTATAAAATAATGCTAAGATTCTTCTTAAAAATTAAGTATAAATATTCCATTATCAACTGATATTTAAATTGCTCAGATTATTTTACGTTAAGAAAGGCCATGTAATTATCACAGTTAACAATTTCATTTCTGCAATCCGGATAAGCTTTTAAAAATGTTTGGGATATTCTTTTCTTTTTATCTTTGCTCCATGTAAATTCATACGCAGACAAATTGCTGCCATCGTCTTCTATATAATCTATCTCCTGCTGCTGTACAGTCCGCCAGAAATACTTTTTTGCATCATTTCCCATCAATAAGTTAGCCTTCAGCCGTTCACTTATTAAAAAATTTTCCCACAACGCACCCTTATCTTGTCTTTTTTCCAAAATGTTAAAGTTGGACAACAGGGCATTCCTTATGCCTGTATCATAGAAATATATTTTTCGCATTTTTGTTATTTCAGTTCTCAAATTCCTGCTGAATGGCGGAAGGCGGAAAATAACAAATGCTTTTTCAAGCAGTTCAATATATTTTGCAATAGTTTCCTTATCTGCTTTTAAAGTATTGGAGAGCTCATTATATGATACTTCACTTCCGACCTGAGCTGCAAGGGCTATCATAAGCTTTTCAAGCAAATCAGACTTTCTTAGTTCCTTATAAGAAAAGATGTCTTTAAATAAATAACTGGATGTAATTTCTTTTAATAATATTTTTTTATCGTCTGGTTTTAAAACTACTTCAGGATACATACCAAATATCACTCTCTCTTCAACCAATCTATGCACTTCCAATTTCCCGAATTGTTCAGCCAGTTCTTTTATAGAAAAGGGAAAAAGATTAAATTCAAATTTTCTGCCTGTTAAAGGTTCATTCACCTCGTTAGATAATTCTAATGCAGAAGAACCTGTTGCAATTACCTGATGCTCCGGTAACTCGTCAGCGAAAAGTTTGAGTGTTATCCCTATATTTTTTACTCTCTGGGCTTCATCAATTATTATAAGTTTTTTGCTCCCGGCAAGGTTTTTTAGTACAGTTGAAGTCGCTTCGGTTAGTTTTTGGCGTATATCCGGTTCATCGCAATTAAGGTATAAGTATTCGGTAGGATAGTCCTTGCCAATTTGTTTAACCAGTGTAGTTTTCCCTACCTGCCGTGCACCGGTAACAATTATTATCTTTCCTTTGTTTAGCCTTTTTTCTATTTCTTGCTGAATTCCACGCTTTAACATACAATCCTCGATTATAATCGCACATTAATATAATATTTCTCGATTATAATCGCAATATATTATGATATTTTTCGATTATAATCACCTATTATTATTATATTTCTCGGTTATAATCGAAATTCCTTATATAACCTACATTATGGACTTTTCTGCAATCAGCCTGGGAATGACACAGTATCGAAATGTCTGCTATTTACTTTAAGGCCTTCAAATTTATTTAACGAGTAGTCTTTAATCTTAACGAATGTATTATAAACAAGATGGAATTTTTCAAAAAGGGTATTAATTGTTTCAGCGTTTTCTTTCGTGTCATTGCTGAATTCATGTGAAAATTCTTCACGTAGTTTTACTAAGAAAATCCACTCAGCTTTTGATGTAATCAACCCTAAGGCTTCAATCTTGTTTAAAATATCAATAAACTGCATTGAATTTACATCATGTTCAAGTGAGTTAAGGAGCGCTGTAAAAAGTTTTTTTCCGATTGCATCCTGCAGCAATGAAAAACGGTAGATAAACTGGTCAAGCAGCCTTATTTCATTATTATCTAGCTTTTCAAATGTTTTTTCATTTAAGGGTATTATATTTTTTAATTCCGGGTATGCTGAAATAATTACTTTTATATGCAGGTTACATTCTTCTATAATTGATGCAAGTACTGTTAGATGTTGATTCATTATAAATCACCGACTGTTATTTTAATTATTAAATATGTTCACTATTTGCAGAATTTTTATTCAGCTAAATATAAGTTAATTAAAATCAGGTCATAATGCCATTAACAAGTGAATAATGCCGCACTTTTCATTGTACACTATATTACCCGGTAATTATACTTTACTAAACAGTCCATAATACGAAAATACCATGATTTGAAGCAATTGGAAGGTTTTTCGTGGCACTCATATTGCGCTTAAACGCCATATAAATATATGGAAAGGTTATGAAAAAGTATTTTTGTTTGATTTTATTGATTGCGCCTGCTTTAACATTTGCACAGACGCATATGGGAAGTATTAAACTCGGGATTTTTGATCCTTCTGCTACTGACGCAGGTTTTATGATCGGCTATGAAGGCGGATGGGCCGTTGACAGAAATTTCTCGCTTGGATGGAGTATTGACTGGTTTAATAAAAGCTACGTTGATCAGAATCTTGTTTTCCAGTTTAATGATTTTTACGGACTTAACAGTTCATTGAATGAGTTACGGGCAACTACAAATCTGCACGCAATACCGATAATGGGAAATGCAACAATCAGTTGGCCGGTTGCGCCCAGAGTTTTCGGATACTTTACAGGCTCTGCAGGAATAGAAGCTTTATTGATATATTACCACGATTATAATAATCCCGACAACAGTGATTTTCAAAGCGCATTTGATTTTGCATGGCAGATTGCCGGAGGCGTTGCCTATGAACTTGGCCCCCGTTCCGATGTAATACTTGAGCTTGGATACCACTACTCACAGCCAAGCTGGGATTATGATGTGAAAGATCCTTCAACCGGACAGACTAGAACTTTCCAGCGTTCCTTTAACATGAGCGGTTTTATGATGCGCACCGGGTTCAGGTTTTATTTTTAATTTTTGTTATTATTATAAATTTATAATTTATGCCCTTATTTAATAAGGGCGTATTTATTAATATTTTCTACAATATTGCTAAAAACCGGATGGTTTTATAAAAATTTTCCATTATAAGCTATTATTTTTGAAATTCTTTCCAATATAGACCATTACAGGAATTTCATTATATATACATAAATAGCATAAAGGATTTTGATAAATCAAAATCCTACATTAAATCACACACCGCTCAATTCATTTTTCATCTTTTCCAGATCGTCCCATCTGTCATATAGCTTTTTTACTGCCTCCCTGGCATCCTCAAGCTGGCGGTTAAGTTCATTTGTCTGAGCGGCGTATTTTTCATAAAAATCGGGCGCAGTAAATATTTTTTCTATTTTCTCCACTTCACCTTCGGCTTCTATTATCTTCTCTTCTATTCCTTCAAGTTCTTTCGCATCTTTATAACTTAATTTTTTTACCTTTGGTTTTACACGTGTGTCTTCTTTTTTCTGTTTGGGCTTTTCAGTTTCTTCTTCGCGTAAACGGAGCTTCTTCTTTTCCACGTAGTAATCATAATCTCCTTCACTAAAGTAAATCTCGCCGTTGCCTTCAAGGGCAAGTATGCCGTTGCATACGCGGTTAAGAAAATACCTGTCGTGGCTTACCACCATAACGCAGCCGTCAAATGATATCAATGCTTCTTCCAGCATCCTGAGTGTAGGCAGGTCAAGGTCGTTGGTAGGCTCATCAAGCATAAGAAAGTTACCGCCCTTAGCTAGAATTTTAGCAAGCGTCAGCCTGCTTTTTTCACCGCCGGACAGCCTGCCAACCAGAGTATTAATTCTATCATCTGTAAAAAGGAAACGCCTTAAATACGTCCATACCGGAAGCTGTTGTTTGCCGAATCTAACAGTTTCACTTCCCTCACCTATAGCCTTAACTACCGTATCATCGTCATTTAAAAACAGGCGCGCCTGATCTACATAGTTTATTTCCGTGCTCTCGCCAATTTCAACTTTACCCTGGGATGATAATTCACCCAGAATAATCTTTAGCAGAGTGGTTTTGCCGGCGCCGTTCTGCCCCACAACACCCATTTTCCTTCCCGGCTCAAAATTAAAGTTAAAATTTTCAAAAAGTTTTTTACCGCCGAGAGTTATACCCACGTTTTTCATCTCAATAACTTTTTTACCCAGGCGTTCAGGCTCGGGTATAATTAAGTCTACATCAAGTTCAACTTCATCTTTTTCCTGTGAAGCAAGCTCATAATAATTATCAAGCCTGCTCTTGGCTTTTGTCCTTCTTGCACGTGGCCCGCGTTTTACCCATTCAAGTTCGCGCCTAAGAAAAAGCTGGCGCTTGCGTTCCTCTACTTCCTTAACTGCCTGCCGTTCAGTTTTATTGATTAAGTAATCGGTATAATTACCCTGATGTGAATAAAACGCACCTGAAGAAAGCTCCACAATCCTGTTGGCAATCCTGTCAAGAAAGTAGCGGTCGTGAGTAACAAAAATACATGTGCCTTTATATTCCGCAAGAAAATTTTCAAGCCACTCAATGGATTTTGTATCCAGGTGGTTTGTTGATTCATCTAGTATAAGCAAATCGGGATTGGCAATTAACGCACGGCAAAGAGCCACACGCCTTTTTTCACCGCCGGATAGATTATGCACTTCCCTGTCCCCTTCCGGTGCATTTAAAGAATTGATAAGAATATTTATTCTTTTTTCAAGGCTCCATGAGTCCTTTCTTAAAATAGTTTCTTCCAGATGATGCTTCTTTGGAGAATCAAACGGAGTCTCTTCGTATTCCTTTATTAAATCCAGTTCCAATTTAGCGCCGGATAAAATATTTTCATAAACAGTTTTATATTCATCTAAAGTAAACTCCTGCGAAAGGAATCCGATTACAAGCCCTTTTTTCTTTGCAACCTCGCCGGAATCAGGCTGAATAAAGCCGGAGATTATTTTCAGGAAAGTGGACTTTCCTGCGCCATTCCTCCCGACAAGCCCTATGCGGTTGCCCTCGTGAACGCTTAAAGAAGCTTTATCCAAAATAACCTGCTCGCCGAATTCTACATTTAATTCTTTTGCGGTTAATATAACAGGAGTAACATTATCAGTCATAGCAGCCAAATTTTTCTCATAAATAAAGTGATAATAAGTAAAAACAAATATACGGCGAAGGGAGTAAATTTATGGTATATATTAGAGCTTTCCCAAAGCAGCAAATTGCTTTCAATACTTATGTTAATCGCTGGTATTACGTGTCCGGTATCAAATACAATTTAATATTAAAAATCTTCGCAATTATTTTTACATTAATTTATTAGATTAAGACAGTTGGATAAATAGGAATATACTCTACCTCAAGATTAAAAGT